>DASSJW010000128.1:0-3735 GCA_035690995.1 Xanthobacteraceae bacterium | reverse complement strand
TCAGCGATGACTACCGCGATCGGCTCGCCGACATAGACGACTTCGTCGATTGCGAGAACCGGACGGTGAACCTGCTGCCGGAAGGCCTTGCTCGGCAGCGCCACCACCAGCCGTTCTTCAAAGAGGAAAGGCTTTATGTCGGCGAAGCGGTAGACCGCAACGACGCCGGCCATCGATTTCGCGATGCCGGCATCGAAACGCTTTATGACAGCATGGCCATAGCTGCTGCGGAGAAAGCCAGCGTGCAGCGTGCCCGGCAGCAGGATATCGTCGACAAACTGGCCCGCCCCGACGAGCATAGGAGCATCTTCGAGACGCGAAACGGATTTGCCGATCATCACGATTTGCCGTTGAAACGCCGATCTCGGGCTGGCACACGCTCAGGTTAGAGCTTCTTCATGCCGGCCCGGGCAATAATCTCGCGATACATTGGGACCTCACGGGCGACACGTGCCGGAAGCGACGTGATCGGACCGTGGTCAAAACTCCCGAGCAGATTTGAACTGTCTTCGAAAGCAGGGCGGTGACCACGACCGGGGAATAGGAGCGCGACGTCCGGTACCCGGACGCTTTGCGACGCTTTTTCATTCAATTGGCACACGCTCCTAGCGCTTCGCCCCATCCCACCCATGAGTGGAGATATCGAACACGATGCCATTGGGATCCCGAAACTTGTGTTCGGCATTCGCTGGAGGCGTTCCGCTCGGGCCCGGATGAAATTTTCCACCGTTGGCTTCGATTTCCTGCTTCGTCCCGTCGATGTTGTCGACCCAAAGACCGAAGTGATGCAGTCCGACGAAATCCTTGCCGCGCTCGTCGCCCGCATCATCTTGGTTGCGAAATTGAAGGAAGGTGAGGTTCATCACCCCGTCCGTGAGGCGTGTGGCAACTTCCGATTCCGACACCCGCTTGAATCCAAAAGTGGCCTCGTAAAATCTCGCGGTCTCCTCCTTGTTGGGGACGGATACCGCGATATGACGAAGTTGCGCTTTGGCCATAGTGCCCTCCGGATACAGCCGGAATCTATGGGAACGTTTCCAAAGATGCAACCCATAGGGGGGAACCGAACTGCGCTTGCAAGAGCTCCACCAGATTGTGATGCGGCTTGACGTCCGCCGTGACCGGCGTCCCGTTAAGCCTGAAGCTTAATACTGCGCGCCGCAGTCATCTCACTCGTCCTCCAGCGGCCGGCCCAGCTTCGCGCGTATGGCGCGATAGACGGTCTCGGCGTTGAGCGGCATCTCCGTCAGCCGCACGCCGACCGCATCGTCTATCGCATTCGCGATGGCCGGCGATGGGCAGAATGTGGAAACCTCGCCGACTCCCTTGGCGCCGAATGGGCCGTTGGACTGGTCGTGATCCAAATAGATATTCTCCATCACCTCCGGTACATCGTGGAAGCCGGGAATCTTGTAGTCGGCGAGCGACGCATTGGTCACTTGGCCGCCATCGATATGCATCTTCTCGAACATGGTGAAGCCCACGTGCATCAGGGCCGCACCTGAAATCTGCGTCTGAACCGCCTTCGGATTGATCGCCTTGCCGCAGTCCACCACGTTGACCATCTTGGTGATTTTCACGTGGCCGGTCTCGACGTCGACCTCGACCTCGGCGCCAGCGCCGGCGATCAGCCAGAACGGCGTCACGTTCGGGCTCTGCCCGGTACCGGGGTCAGGCGAAACATAGTCCGGTTTGAAGATACCGGTCCCGATGACATTGCCGGCTTGCATGCCGTAACGCTTCTGGAACAGCTCGGCGATCGCGATATTTGAACCTTCCGGCTCGCCCACCTCACGTGCCAGCGCTTTCAGTTTTTCCTTCGCATCCGCCGCAGCGCGCTGCACCGCGTGACCCATGTGGAACAGCGACCGCGAACCGAGTGTGCCCATGTCGTATGGCGTTGCGTCCGTGTCGCGCGGAATGACCCGTACGGCTTCAGCCGGAACGTCAAGGACTTCGCCGACCATTTGCGCCATCGCAGTGTCGGAGCCCTGGCCCATGTCCACCGTGCCGCAGTAAAGCGTCACCGAACCGTCGGCCGAGATGTTGACAATCGCAACCGATGTGGTCGGCGACGTCACCGCTTTGATGGCGACGGCAATGCCGCGACCGCGCCGAACTGTTCCGGAGCCCTTGTCGAACGGCGCCGACCAGCGCATACGCTCGAGCACTTCGTCCATCACCTTTTCAAGAGGCGCGTCCTCCACAAGCTGGCCAGTGGCATGCAGGCGGCCTTCACGGATCAAATTCCGGCGGCGGAAGTCGACCGGGTCGAGGGTGAGCGCACGCGCCATCATGTCCATGTGGCTCTCGTAGGCCCACGTCAGCTGCGGTACGCCGAAACCACGTAGTGCGCCCGCTGGCGTCACATTGGTATAGAGAGCGTAAGAATCGACCCAGACATTGTCGATATCATACGGGCCGGACGCCGTCAGACCCGCTTTTTGCGTGACGCGCGGACCGATATCGGCATAAGCGCCGCCGTTCCAATATATCTCGCACTTGCGCGCGACGATCTTTCCATTCTTGTCGACACCGCTCTTGATGCGGATTGTCGAGGGGTGCCGCGTGACTTGGTAGAACATCTCCTCGAAGGTGTAAGCGACCTTGACCGGCTTGCGGGCGATCATGGAGAGCGCCAACGCCAGCGCCTCGAGCTTGACATAAAGCTTGGAGCCATAGCCCGAGCCGAGGTACGGCACTTTGATCCGTACCCTGTTTTCCGGCCAGCCCAGCAGCCGCGCCATTTCGGCGCGTACGAACGACGGCCCCTGCGATGAGTCGTAGAACGTGACGTGGGTATCCCTGTAATCGCAGATGCACGCGAACGGCTCGAACGACAGGTGCAGCACCTTCTGCGTCTTGAACTCGTGCTCAAACCTATGCTCGGCCGCTTCGTATATCTTGTCGAAGTCTCCGCGGCGCAATTGGTAGCTCAAAGCCGTATTGGTGTTCCGGGCACCTTTCAGGTGTTTCAGATCGGCAAAGGCACCGGCCGGCTTCAACTCATCATGGACGTAGACATTCGAGGTCAGCGCCTCGACCTCGTCATGGATCGCGGGAAGCTCTTCGTATTCGGCCGTGATAAGTTGGACCGCCTGCTCAGCGATGTGGGGGTCGCTGGCGAGTACCGCAGCGACCGGCTCGCCGACGAACCGTACCTTCTCGTGGGCGAGGATCGGCTGATCATGAAACGCTGGCCCATAGTAGGGGTCAGGCAGTACCTTCAGCACATCGTCGATGGTGACGACGTGGAGCACGCCCGGTACTTTCTTCGCTGCGTCGGTTTCGATCGACTTGATGCGACCATGCGCCACCGTGCTGCGAAATAGCTTGGCATAGAGCATGCCGGGGATACGCATCGTATGGGTGTATTCGGCGCGGCCGGTGACCTTGTCACGGCCTTCAAGACGCGGCACCGAGCGGCCGATCTGGGAGCCAACCTTTGCGGCATCCGGATAGAGCATAGTAGTCATCGGCACGTCCCGTCTCTTCCATCCAGCGCCGCACGCACCGCACGCCGGACATAAAGCCTGTTCGCACCGGAGCCGGCGTCTTCGAGCCCGATCATGAACGCCACCACCCATCACAGGCTGCGTTGACGATGAATTCGCCCGAGACGTTCATGAGAATCCCTTCGGCAGATCTTTTGCCCATTTCGCCCTTATGCGGTCGTCGAGCGCCTTGCTGGAACGGGCGATAGTCGGGAAGCTTTTCTTGCGCCGGAATGGGATG
>DASSJW010000127.1:0-2864 GCA_035690995.1 Xanthobacteraceae bacterium | reverse complement strand
GGTGCGCTATGTCAGCATGACCAATCACATGTGGTCGGGTTTCAACCTGATGGCCCACCTCGCGACGTGGCAGGCGCTTCCCGACGACATCAAGGTGGTGATCGAGCGCAACGCCGCCAAATACGTGCGCCAGCAGCGGGAAGAGCAGGGCAAGCTCAATGCAGGCCTGCGCGACACCTTCGTCGCGCGCGGTATTGCGTTCAACGAAGTCGATCAGGCGGCCTTCCGCGCGCGTCTTCCCGGCGTCTATGCGACCTGGACGGAGAAACTTGGCGGCGAATGCTGGCGGCTGCTGGAAGCCGAGGTCGGCAAGCTCGGATGACGCGCCGGCGCCCCTGCAGGGGTGGAGCTATCCCGCACAATGATCCATCGACATGGTTGCTCCGATGGCGACGGGAAGGCTATCTAGCCGCGCCAACCCCTGCAGAAAGATCAACCAAGATGTCGAAGCTCCAGTTGTCCGTCGCGGTCGGCAATTACGATCGCGTGCGTCCGTTGATGGACGGCGCGGTCCAGATCGACGGCGTCGATCCGGTTTTCATGAACCTGCCGCCTGAGGAAATCTTCTTCCGGGCGTTCCGCAGCAGGGATTTCGACATCTGCGAATTGTCGATGTCGAGCTTCACGGTGAAGACCGCCGACGGCAATTGCCCGTACGTGGGCGTGCCGGCCTTCGTCTCCCGCGCGTTCCGCCACAACTCGATCTATGTGCGCCGCGACCGCATCAAGTCGCCCGCCGATCTCAAGGGCAAGCGCGTCGGTTTGCCCGAATATCAGCTCACCGCATGCGTATGGGCGCGCATCATTCTCGAGGACGATCACGGCGTGAAGCCGTCCGACATGATGTGGGTGAGGGGAGGGATCGAGCACGCCGGACGGCCCGAAAAGATTACGATCAAGCTTCCGCCGGGTGTTCGCATGGAAGATGCTCCGGAGGGCACCACCATTTCCGAACTGCTGGAACGGGGCGATATCGATGCCTTCATCGCGCCCCGCGCGCCGAGTCTCGCCGGCAAGAGCAATCCGAATATCGGCTGGCTGTTTCCCGATCCGATCGCGGCCGGCAGGGACTACTTCAAGCGCACCGGCATCTTTCCCATCATGCACGTCGCCGGCATCCGGCGCGAACTGGTGGAGCGGCATCCATGGCTGCCGGCGGCGGTGTTCAAGGCGTTTCAGGAATCCAAGGCCAAATGCCTCGAGGCGCTCGAAGACACCGCCGCCACCAAGGTCACGCTGCCGTTCGTGGAGGAGCAATTGCGCGCGGCGCGCGAGCTCATGGGGCGCGATTTCTGGTCCTACGGACTCGCCCCGAACCGCAAGGTGCTGGAGAGCTTCCTGCGCCACCACCATGCGCAAGGTCTGTCCTCGCGGCTGGTGGCGCCGGAAGAGCTGTTCCATCCGTCGACGCATGAGAGCTTTGCGATTTGAGTCGCGGCCTCATGCGTGGGGACGCGCGCCCACTTGTGCGAGCAGGCGCGGCGCCTGTCACTTCTTTCGCGGCGGGATCTGGATGAGCTCGTCGAGCTGCTTCTGGGTGAGCGGTTCGCTGATGAATTTGAGGTTCACCGCCTCCTTCATCACGCTGTCGAGACCCTTGATAGCGTCGGGATCGACCAGGCTCTTGGGAAAGAATTCGTCGCGCACGCGCTTGGCCGTCGGCTCCGACACCTGCACGAAGGCGGCGTAGTCTTTGAGCACCTGCGGATTGTCGGAATACATGTAGTCGATGGTTTCCCGATAAGCGTCCATGAAGCGGTCGATCGCGGCCTTGCGCTTCTCCAGCGCCTGCGCATTGGCCACGATCACCCGAATGGTCTGGCCGCGCACCAGCGCGGCGTCCGTCGCCTTGGCGACCACGCGGATCTGGCCCGCCTCCTGTTCCTTGAGCCCGAATGGGGGCGAGGCCCAGCCGACGTCGACCTGATCGGTCATGACGGAGGTGAGCGTGACCGACGGATTGCCGGTCGCCATCGGCTTGGCGGTAAGCTTGAACTCGTCGATGAAGGCGCGGACGATGCTCTGGGTCGACGAGCCGTTGGTCGAATAAGCAATGGTGTGGCCGTTGGTATCCTGCAGCGTTTTGATCGGCGAAGACGTCTTGGCGTACCAGTAGTCGGCGGCGCCGGTTGCCTCGGCTCCGATGATGCGCACCGGCGCGCCCTTGGCATAGGCGGCCATGGCGCCCTGGGTGCCGACCGCGAATCCGAGGTCGACCGAGCCGGCGATGACCGGCTGCAGCGTTTCGCCCGATCCCGACGTGTAGATGATTTCAAGGTCGATGCCGTGCTTCTTGAAGATGCCGGCCTTCTCGCCGAGATGCGCAATCGACGTGTCCCAGTTGCCGCGCTGGCCGACGGTGATCTTGAGAAGATCGGCGGCGTCGGCGGGCGCGGTCATGGTGATCGCGGTGGCCGCCGCGATCACCATGGTCAGAATTCGAGCGTGCGTCACTGTTTTCTCCGTTTCTTCCGCGCCCCGCGTCGGTGTTGTGGCCTTGTTCTTACTTCTTCTCGGTTCCGCGCAGCATGGCCGCGGTCGTGATCGCCGCATAGCCGGGCTCGACTCGCACATCGACCACGGCAACCTGGCCGTTCTCGACCGCCGCGATGGCCTTCTCGAACGTCGGCACCAGATCGCGCGCATGGATGACGGGGTCGAACCCGACCGCGCCCTGCGCTTTCCCGAGTGCCGCGCAGTCGATGTCCGGATCCGAGATGCGCTGGCCGATCCAGCGGTTCTCGACTGGCCGGTTGCGGATGCGCGCGACGCGCTCCTGATGCAGGTCGTCGTTGAAGAACGAGCGGTTGTAGCAGACCACGACGAGGAGCGGAATGCGGTAATGCACCGCGGTCCAGATCGCG
>DASSJW010000126.1:0-12260 GCA_035690995.1 Xanthobacteraceae bacterium | reverse complement strand
CGCCGCTCAGGTGATGGTGAAGGCCACGGCGGCGGCCGCCACGATCAAAACGGCGGCAGCTGCGGCGAGCACCGTTACGCAGGTCGCGAGTTGGGCGACCAGCCAATTGCGACGGGCCCGAAATGCGGCCTGTCTCGGCGGTACGATCGGCATGGCAGGTCGTGGATCGACCGGCATGGAAGGCTCTCCTCGATGCAAATGCGCACGTAACGCACACACTGGCAGTTCGATTGTCCGAGCCGTCAAGTCTGCGCGTCTACTCCGCCGCCCCGGCCAGGAACGCGGCCATGAGCATGATGAAGCCAGTCGACAACCACACAACTTCCATGGGCAGGATGGTGATCATAGGGTCACGCACGGTCGGTTCACGAGGAATGACAGCTCTCAACTCATTAGTGTCGCGAGCGTCCGTTATGGTTCATTCCTTTTTGCGAGCCGCGAGCAAAACGTCGCCGCAGGACGGCCCGGCCGTCGTCCCGCGGGCTGGAAGCCGATCCGGACGATAGAAAAAAGCCGGGCGAGTCCGAGGAGATCCGGCGAGCAGGTCAAGACTCAGCGTGGAATCAGCCGATTCGACGTGAAACGACGCCGCGCTAACGCCCGAGCTTGATCCGGCCAACGCCCAGCGCGGTCGTCGCAGTCTCGGCGCTTCGCTGAGCGCGCCGGCCTGCTGCGGCGCCGCACCCGGTCACTGGTCAGGTCGGAAATGCCCCCGTAGGGCGTAGGCCGGTGCTGTTAACCGTTCCGGTTTGGTGTGCCGAGAACATGAACATCCGGCGGCAGCATCACGTTGTCGAACTGCTGCGTGAACATGGCCGCCGCGAAGAACGCGACCGCCCGCAACGTCTCCTTGCCGGTATTGGCGAGGTCGTGCCGGACCGGGGTGGGAATGACAAACACGCTGCCGGGGCCGACCGCGTGCTTGGTACCGTCTTCCAGGCGCAGCTCGCCCGTTCCCGCGAGGATGTACTGGGTCTCTTCGGTGGCATCGGTGTGCCAGCCGAGCCGGCCACCGGGTTCGATCTCGTAAACGATCGTTGACGACGCGGTTGCGCCATGTCCGCCGTAAGCGGCGAAGGCGCCGGCCCATCGCACCGACGGGTCGTCCACTCCGCCCACCTTCGCGCGCGGAAGATCGCCGGTCTTAACGACGAAGACTGAGTCCAAGGCCGCCTCCATGATACGGTTCAGGTTTCGGAAAAAAATCGGATGGCGCGCGGAGCTTTGCTGCGCGAGCGAACGCTATAATCGTACCCGGAGGGTCGTCAACGTCACCGGTCGGGAAGTCCGCCGCCGCTTGTCGCAATGGCCTGACACCACCGCGATCAACAATGCGCAGGAGCGCAAGGTTGCGCGCCGGCTGCGCCGGCGCGGCGCAGGATGCAATTCGACGATCGAACGGGGCGTGGCGCGGAACGGCAAAGGCTGCGCGACCGAACGACCGAACACCTCTGCGGATCGCCGCAGGCCGCGTGGGTGCGCGGTTGCGACGATGGCACCTCCGCCTATGCAATTCGCTTGCAGGTTTTCAGCGCGGTAAGTCGCTTGGGCAGGGATGGTACGCGCACGTCGAGCGCGTCGCCTCCGAGGCGCGCCTAAGGTGTTGTCTTGACGTTTGGACGTTTGGGTCTTGCGAGGAGCGGCTGGCGCCCCGGCGTCGGTCAGCAGCTCGGCACGACCACGCACCGTTGCTCTTGCTAAAGCCGACTGCGCCTTGAACAAGCAGCATACGGACGCGCGTTCTGCACACAAAGAACTGGAAATGTCTGTGGCAAGCTGTTGAAAAAGCTGGCTCCCCGGGCCGGATTCGAACCAGCGACCAACCGGTTAACAGCCGGTTGCTCTACCGCTGAGCTACCGGGGACCACCGCGAGCTGCGCGCACGTCCGCCTATAACAAAGGCCTTCCGGCTTGCAAAGCGTGAAATCAGCGAGAGCGCGCGCTGGAGCTAATCAGGCGCGGTCGAGGGCGCCAAGCACGGCCCGCGGAATATCCTGGCGCCGGAGGCCGCGCGCCGCGAGCTCACGATCGGAGAGTGCAGCAAGGGTTTGGTAGCGCAGCGCCATCGCGCGCGCCTCCTCGATGCCGTTCGAGAACTCGGTCCAATAGCGCCACAGCCCGCTGAACCAGCGCGGGGCGGTATCCAACAGGGCAGAGAGTGCAAGGGTGGTCATTTGCTGCTTGGTCTCTGGCGTGAGGGTCTGTCTGCGTTTCTTGGCCAGAATATATGTTGGTATACCATAGTAGTCACGGCTGTTTACCGCATAGCAGCAATTGTTTTGCTGCATAGCACAACCGACGCCGCGTTCGGCCGTGCGAGGTCGAGGATCAAGCGCGATTCCAGTGCGAGTACGGCGCGCCAACGCGCACCTCGGCAGTCGCACAATTCGTGCCTGCACGATACGTCGCGCTGTTCGATGTGAGGGGGGCGCGACACACGCGCCGCACGCACCGACAGGAGATGGAAGGGGCTGGAGGCCACGCCCGGAATTGAACCGGGGTACACGGTTTTGCAGACCGTTGCGTAACCACTCCGCCACGTGGCCCTGCGCAGTCACCTAGTAGCTGTGCGGTGCTGCCGGCCCGGCTATACAGGACCGAGTCAGCGCGGGCAACCATGCGAGGCGGAGCGACTTGCCGGGCTGATTGGCCGCCTCAGACAGCGCCTTGCCTTTTTTATTGCGCTACCGTCTAACAGGCGGCGTTCACTCCCCCTGGGACCCAGCCATGATCGACTTTGCCTTGGCGCGCCGCATGATGGTGGACGGCCAGGTCCGTACCAGTGACGTCACCGATCTGCGCATCATCGCCGCTATGCTCGAGCTTCCGCGCGAGCGCTTCGTGTCCGCCGCCGAGACCGATCTTGCTTATCTCGATACCGATGTTCCTGCCATCGGAGGGGCGGGTGACAAGCCGGAGCGGCATCTGCTCAAGCCGATGGTGCTCGCAAAACTCGTCCAGGCCGCGGCGGTGAAAGCGGACGATCGCGTGCTTGTGGTGGGCTGCGCAACCGGTTATTCGGCCGCGCTCCTGAGCCGCCTCGCGCGCTCCGTCGTCGCCCTGGAGCAGAATTCGGTGCTGGTCCGCCTCGCGCGGGACAATCTCGAGGCCGTGGGTGCGGGCAACGTGACTGTCGTTACAGGCCCATTGACCGAAGGCTGGCCACCAAATGCGCCCTACGATGTGGTTTTCATCGACGGTGCGACAGAGACCATGCCACGCACGCTGTGTCCTCAGCTCAAGGACGGGGGCCGGCTCGTCGCCGTGGTCGGTCGTGCACCCATGGGCCGGGCGATGCTCTACTGCTCGGTTGCGGGCGACGTCAGCGGAAGGCCGATCTTCGATGCCGCCGCCCCGCTGCTGCCGGGTTTTGCTGCCCCTCCCGCATTCGTCTTCTAGGGCCTTCGTCTCCTAGGTGTGCCATTCCTCCAGCCTTTGCATTGCCTTAGTGTGGCGCGAAAGCACCAAGGCCCGGCTTTTCGCGAAAGTGTCATTTCCGTCAGGCTTCCAGGGCAGGGCCAGCCCCATTTAGGTTAACATTGGCCGGTAGCGATCGACTGGGTGGGACCGCGACCGCGAGGGGCGGTACGGCGGGTTGGGTGGGGTTTGTGCATGTTGGCGGGTGCTCGGGGGCGACGGGCGATTGCGCGGGCTGCGCAGATTGCTGCGTTTGCCTCGTCCGCAATGATGGCGCTCTGCGCCATCGTGCCTGCGGCCGAGCCCAACGGGCGTGTCGGCGCCGGCGCCGGGGCCGGGACGATGGAGGGCGCTCTTGTCCTCGCCTATCGAAACAATCCCCAGCTCAATGCTCAGCGCTCTGCCACTCGCGCCACCGACGAAAACGTTCCATCCGCGCTCGCCGGCTATCGCCCACGCATCAGCGGCACGTCCAGCCTGACCGAGCAGTACCTGGATACTCTGACGAAGGTAGGAACCACCGCCGGGGGAGCCGCCGTCTACAACCAGAACCAAGGCGCCACTGCGGTGTCTTCGTTCGGGTTGACCACCACCCAAACGCTGTTCAACGGTTTCCAAACCGCCAATCGCACCCGCCAGGCAGAAGGACAGGTATTCTCCGCTCGCGAGGTGCTGCGGACCACGGAGCAGAGCACTCTGCTCAATGCCGCCACCGCCTACATGAATCTCTTGCAGACGGCAGCGATCCTCGAGCTTCAGCGCAGCAACGTGAACGTACTCGAGGTGACGTTGCGGCAAACCCGCGATCGGTTCACCGCCGGCGAAGTCACGCGCACCGACGTCGCGCAGGCGGAATCGCGTCTGGCGGCCGGCCGGTCGCAGCTGTCGCTGGCCGAATCGAACTACGTCACCGCGCAGGCGCAATATCAGCAGGTGATCGGCGTGCCGGCCCCGCCACGCCTGGCGCCCGCCGCGCCGGTCGATCGGCTGTCGCCGCGCACGCTCGATGGCGCGATTGCCCGTGGCCGTACCGAGCATCCGCTGATCACGACGGCGACCTACAACGTCGATATCGCGGTCCAGCAGGTCAAGGTTGCGGAAGGCGCGCTCTATCCCACCCTGTCCGCCGTCGGCAGCGTGCAGAAGACCTACGGCTCGACGGCATCGCTTTCGGTGCTTGAAACGTTGTCGGCGTCGGTCGGTGCGCAGCTTTCCGTGCCGATCTATCAAGGTGGGTCCGAATATTCCACCATCCGCCAAGCCAAGGAAACGCTGGGACAGCGTCGCCTCGACCTCGACACCGCACGCGACCAGGTTCAGTCCACCGTAACCCAAGCCTGGGGACAGCTGGAGGCTGCCAAGGCCCAGATCAACGCGACCCAGGCACAGGTGACCGCGGCCGAAGTGGCGCTCAATGGCGTACGCGAGGAGGCGCGCGTCGGCCAGCGCACGACCCTGGACGTCCTGAACGCGCAGCAGGATCTGGTGAATGCGCGCGTGGCGCTCGTCACCGCGCAACGCGATCGGGTGGTGGCGTCCTACACGGTTCTGGCGGCAACCGGCGCGCTGTCACCGCAAATCCTCGGGCTGAAAATCGAGGTCTACGACCCTGTGGTGCATTACCAACAGGTGCGCGACGCCTGGGGCGGAGTCCGCGCGCCCGATGGGCGCTGACGCCTGGGTGATCGCTCGTCGTGGCGTCCGACGGCGCATGTCGGCGACGGCTCATTTGCCTTCGATGTTCGGCATGCCATACTCTTTTCATCCTGCGGCTGGTGCCGCGCTGATTCTGTTTAATCCGTCGAGGAGCTCGGATCGCGCACGCGGTCGAGGTGGGGACGCAAACCATGAGTCAGCCTGCGAAGGGTCAAGAGCCTTCGATGGATGAGATTCTTGCCTCCATCCGCAGGATCATCGCGGATGACGATCCCGGTCAGATGCCGGCGAGAGGCAACGAGTCCCAATTCTCGACGGCATCACGACCCGCGAATACCCAGTCCGACCTGGGAGCGCCGACTCCCATGCGTGCGGCCGTGCCGGCGGAGCGCGCGACCAGGGCCGATGAGATCGATTCGATGCTGGCACAGCTGCAGGCTGCAACACGGCCGCCACCTGCGGCGGAGGAATCCGGTCCAGCCCACGGGATGGGCACCGCTGCGCCAATGCCTGATTTCCCCACCACCGACGAGCCGCCGGACGTCGTCTCCGAAAACAGTTTGGCCGAAGCCACCATCCCGCGCGTGGAGAAGCGGGCGGCAGTGCCGGAGGCGGCGGCGGCGCCGGTGGCCAGCGAGCGCGGGCTCCTCTCGGGCGCCGCGGCCTCGGCGGTCGATTCCGCTTTCAATGAGCTTGCGCACACCGTGCAGGTGCGCAACGGCCGCACGCTCGAGGATTTCATCGGCGAACTGCTGCGGCCCATGCTCAAGACTTGGCTCGACGAGAATCTCCCCGCCATGGTCGAGCGCCTGGTCCGTGCCGAGATCGAGCGCGTGTCGCGCGGACGAGGCTGACGCAGGCGGCCAATATTATCTGTCGACCTGACGTCGATCCTGCGCCGCCTTCTGGCGGAGTTTTCCCGCGAACCACCAGGCCAGGATTGGGAGTGCGCACGCGGACGCGATGAACAGCGGCCCAGCGCTAAACCGGTCGATGACGAGCGCGCCGGCGGCCACACCGATCGTTTGCCCGAGATAAATTGCGGAGGAGAAGATCGCGACCGCCGTTCCGCGGGCCTCCGGCGTCATCTGCGTTGCGTTGGTCTGCAGCGTATTGTGGAGGGCATAAAAGCCGAGCCCAATGGAGGTGACGGCGAGCGGTGCAACCCACCAAGCGAGGCCAATCGCCAGTGCGAGATAGGCAACGCCGAGCAGAACACCGCCAAAGATCGCAAGGCCTGCTTGTCCCAGCAAGTTGACGAGCTGCTGAACCGAAGCCGCATAGAGCAGGCCGCCTATCCCGAACGTGCCGACGATCAGACCGATGGCGGTGAAGCTCAGGCCGAAGCGCAGATGCAGGTCGGCGCCGACGTAAGCGAAGGCACCCCATGCCATGCTGGCCTCGATGAACACCGCGAAAATGACGAGCCGCGCCCACGGGTTTGACAGCACGGCGACGTAGTCGCCGACAAAGCCGCGCGAGTTTTCATCGGGACCGCCGGCCGCCCGGGTGCGCGGGTTGGTCAGAAGTTCAAAGACCAGCCCTACGGTCGCGACGGCGAACATCGCCGCGAGCAGGAAAAACACGTTGCGCCAGCCGAACAGGTCGCCGAGCACGCCGCCGGCCGCCTGGCCGAAGAGCTGGCCGAAAATCTGCCCTGAAAGGTAACGGGCGAGAATGGGCTGGCGGCGCTCATAGGGCGTCACATCCCCGACATAAGCCATGGAGAGCGGAATGATCCAGCCGGCGGCGGCGCCGGAGGCAAAGCGCGCGACCGCAAGCGCAGACAGCGATTGCACCGTGCCGCAGAGGGCGACGAGGATGGCGGCGAGAGCACACATCACCGCGACCGTGCGATACTTGCCAAACCGGTCTCCGACCGGTCCGATCACGAGCTGGATCGTACCGTGGCTAACCGCATAAGCCGCGACCACGATCGAAGCCTCCCCGACCGTGGTACTGAAATCGGCGGCGATCTGCGGCAGGAGCGAGTCGGTTACTCGCACCATCGCCTGGCTCGCAAAACCTGCGCCCGCGAGCAGGATGATGGAGCGCGTCGGCACTTTCTGCAATTTTAGGGTGGAGTTCACGCAGTGTTTGTTTTCGCTGGGCGCGCCGATTTGGCTGTAGCCGTTGACAGGGCGGAGCGCGCCGGGCTTTTTACCGCGAAACTGCCGGAACGAAACCACAATGATGGATAAGACATACCAGCCCTCCGCCGTCGAGGGGCGCGTCTACGCCGGTTGGGAAGAGGCGGGCGCGTTCCGTGCCGGCCGGCCGGAGCGGCGTGCGGCGCGGCCTTACTGCATCGTCATCCCGCCGCCCAACGTTACCGGCTCGCTGCATATGGGCCATGCGCTCAACAATACGCTCCAGGATGTGCTCGCCCGTTTCGAGCGCATGCGCGGTCGCGACGTGCTCTGGCAGCCCGGCACCGACCATGCCGGCATCGCCACCCAGATGGTGGTCGAGCGTCAGCTCATGGAGCGGCAGGAGCCCGGACGTCGCGTGCTCGGTCGCGAAAAATTCCTTGAAAAGGTGTGGGCCTGGAAGGCGGAATCCGGCGGCACCATCACGCAGCAGCTGAAGCGGCTCGGTGCCTCCTGCGACTGGTCGCGCGAGCGCTTCACCATGGATGAAGGCCTCTCGCGCGCGGTGCGCAAGGTTTTCGTCGAGCTTTACCGCCAAGGGCTGATCTACAAGGACAAGCGGCTGGTCAATTGGGACCCCAACCTGCTCACCGCCATCTCCGATCTTGAGGTGCAGCAGGTCGAGGTCAAGGGGCATCTCTGGCACATTCGCTACCCGCTCGAGGGCGTTACCTTCGATGCGAACGATCCCGCGACGTTCGTCACTGTTGCGACCACGCGTCCGGAGACCATGCTCGGGGACACCGCCGTGGCCGTGCATCCGGACGACGAACGCTACAAGCATCTCGTCGGGAAGAATGTCGTTCTGCCGCTGGTAGGACGGCGCATCCCGATCATCGCCGATGAATATTCGGACCCGGAGAAGGGCACCGGCGCCGTCAAGATCACGCCCGCCCACGACTTCAACGACTTCGAGGTGGGCCGGCGACACGATCTGGCACTTGTGAATGTGCTCGACGCCGAAGCCAATCTCAGTCTCACGGGCAATGACGCCTTCCTGCGCGATGTGCCGGCCTCGGCTGAACTGGACGAAACGCTGGCGTATCATGGCCTCGAGCGCTTTGTTGCGCGCAAGCAAATCGTCAGCCGCCTGGAGGCGACGGGCCATCTCGCCAAGATCGAGCCGCACACGCACGCGGTGCCTCATGGGGACCGTTCAGGCGTCGTGATCGAGCCCTTTCTCACCGATCAGTGGTACGTCGACGCCAAAACGCTCGCCGCGCCGGCGATAGCGGCGGTCCGTGGCGGGCGCACGGTGTTCGTGCCGCGCAATTGGGAGACGACTTACTTCAATTGGATGGAGAACATTCAGCCTTGGTGCATCTCGCGTCAGCTCTGGTGGGGGCACCAAATACCGGCTTGGTACGGGCCTGACGGCAAAGTGTTCGTGGCCGAGACCGAAGACGAAGCCGTCTCCCGGGCGCTTGCTTTTTATGCCGAGACCGGCGCCCTCACGCCCGAGCAGGCGCGGGATATGGCGCTCGACCCGGAAAAGCGCGCGCCGTTTCTGGTGCGCGACGAGGACGTGCTCGACACTTGGTTCTCCTCGGCGCTCTGGCCGTTCTCCACGTTGGGCTGGCCGGATCAGACGCCGGAGCTCGAACGCTTCTATCCCACCGATGTGCTGGTCACCGGCTTCGACATCATCTTCTTCTGGGTCGCCCGCATGATGATGATGGGGCTGCATTTCATGAACGAGGTGCCGTTTCCGACGGTCTACATCCACGCACTGGTGCGCGATGAGCGCGGCGCCAAGATGTCGAAGTCGAAAGGCAACGTCATCGACCCGCTCGAGATCATCGGCGAGTACGGTGCCGATGCGTTGCGCTTCACGCTTGCGGCCATGGCCGCGCAGGGGCGCGACATCAAGCTCTCCACGCAACGTGTCGAAGGCTATCGCAACTTCGCGACCAAGCTGTGGAATGCCTGCCGTTTCGCGGAGATGAACCACTGCGTAACTGTGCCGGGCTTCGACCCGAAAGCGGCGACAGAGACGCTCAACCGCTGGATCGCGCATGAAACCGGCAAAGCCGAGCGGGAGATCACGGAAGCCATCGAAACCTATAGGTTCAACGAAGCGGCATCCGTGGCCTACCGGTTCGTCTGGAACATTTTTTGCGACTGGTATCTGGAACTGGCGAAACCCGTCCTGCAAGGCGCCGATAGTCCGGCCAAGGACGAGACGCGGGCGATGACCGCGTGGGTGCGCGATGAGATTCTGCGATTGTTGCATCCGTTCACGCCCTTCGTCACGGAAGAGTTGTGGCGGGTGACGGCCGAAGGCGGCCCTGCCCGTGACGGCCTGCTCGCGCTGGCGCGCTGGCCCCGGCACGATAGCCTCGATGACCTTGAGGCCGAGGCCGAGATCGGCTGGGTGATTGATCTGGTCACCGCCATTCGCTCGGTGCGCGCGGAAATGAATATCGCCACGGCGATACCGGTCGTGCTGGTCGACGTCTCGGCCGCTACCGCGGCGAGGGCAGGACGGTGGGCGGACGTCATTCGGCGCCTCGCACGTCTGTCGGACATTTCGCTCGTGGAGCGCGCTCCACAGGGGGCGGTGCAGCTGATCGTGCGTGGCGAGGTGGCCGCACTCCCGCTGCAGGGCGTCATCGACATCGCGACCGAGAAGACGCGTCTGGAGAAAGAGCTGGCGCGGGTGCAATCCGATATCGCCCGTATCGACGGTAAGCTCGCCAATGCCGATTTCGTCGCCCGCGCGCCCGAGGATGTGGTCGATGGCGAGCGCGAGAAGCGTGACGACGCCGAGATCCGCCGCCTGAAAATCAACGAGGCGCTCGAGCGGCTCAAAGGGGCCGCTTGATCATTCTCTCCCGCAACGGGAGGGACACGCAATGAGAACGGCGAACGCCGCAGCCGGGAGGATCATGCGAGAGTTCTGGGTTGCGGTCGGTCTGCTCTGGCTCGCCGGGGTGGGCTTGCGGTTGACGATTCTGGCGGTCCCGCCCGTCATTTTGCTCATCCAGAACGACCTTCAGCTGTCCGGCACCGAGGTGGGCATCCTCTCCGGCCTGCCGGTCATTCTGTTCGGCATCGGGGCGCTGCCGGGGTCGCTGCTGATCGCGCGCTTCGGCGCGCTGGCCACGCTGGCCGCCGGCTTGCTCATCGCCGGCGTCGTGTCCGGCTTGCGCGGCGCCGTGCTCAACATATCGGTGCTCTATACCGCGACCATCGTGATGAGCGCGGGCATCGCTGTCATGCAACCGGCGTTGTCGCCGCTGGTTCGCCAATGGCTACCGCAACGGGTGACCTTCGGCACGGCGGTCTACACCAACGGCCTGCTCGTCGGCGAGACGCTTGCGGTCATGCTGACGATTCCGCTGGTGCTACCATTGGCGGGGGGCTCCTGGCGTTGGGCGCTTGCGATCTGGGGCATCCCGCTCGTGGTGATCGCGATCCTGGCGGTTGCGCTCGCCCCTGCGGCGAAGGAGGCGCCTTCGTCGGCGGCGGTGGCGGGGCACAATTGGTGGCCCGACTTCAGCAACAAGCTGATCTGGCAAGTCGGAATCCTTTTCGGCAGCGTGAACAGCGTTTACTTCTCCGGAAACGCGTTCCTGCCCGGACATCTCACCGCCGCGGGCCGGCCGGACTTGATCAGTGCCGCGCTCACCGCGCTCAACTTTGGGCAGGTCCCTGCGTCTTTCGCGCTGCTCGCGGTCGCGGGCCGGCTGGAGCGGCGCGCCTGGCCTTTCATCGTTTGCGGCGGGCTCATGCTCGCGTGCGTCACTGGCCTTGCCATGACCGCAAGCGGATGGACCATCGTTTTTGCCGGCGTGCTGGGCTTCCTCACCGCCGTCGTGCTCACGCTCGGCTTTGCACTGCCGCCGCTGTTGAGCGCGCCCGCCGGCGTGGCACGCATGTCAGCGGCAATGTTTACGATCAGCTATAGTGAAGCTCTTCTTGTCGCGGTGCTGAGCGGGGCGGCTTGGGATTTTGGCGGCAGTCCGCAGTTTGCTTTCTTGCCGATTGCAGTCAGCGCCCTGCCGCTCCTGTTCGTCCCTGCGGCCCTCCGGTTTCATCGGCCGCATGACACGACAACATCTTAGAGCGGTCGCGAAATGCCCGACGTCGAGCGCACATCCGCACAGTGGATCGCGGTGAGACGTGTCGGCCTGGGCCTTGCGATTACGGCTGGCCTGTTCGCGGCCGCGGTGATCGGCAGCGCCCGCTGGGGCGACCGAAGCCTGTGGCCGCCGGCGGCGGGCGCGCCCGCGACCGAGGTGTTTGTCGTCAGTCATGGCTACCACGCCGGCATCATAGTTCCCGTGAGGTCGCTCGCCGAGCAGGGCCGTCAGCGCGGTCTGAGCGCACTCGGTTATGTTGCCACGCGCTTTGCCGGTTATGACCGGCTCGAAATCGGCTGGGGCGACGAGGGCTTCTATCGCGAGGTTCCGACGCCGGATTCGTTGACCGTGGCGCTGGCGCTGCGCGCGTTGTTGCGGCCGGGCAATCCGTCCGTTCTGCATCTAGTCGGCATCAAAAACGACCCGCGCGCCATGTTTCCTCATTCCGACCTGGTCCGAATTGATCTCGGCGAGGCAGGGTTCGAGCGCCTTGCCGACAAGCTCGACGCGACCTTTGCCCGCGGGGACGATGGCGTCCTGCCGGACGAACTCGGGCCCGGACTTTATGGGACCAGCCTGTTCTTTCGAGGCAATGGCGCATTTCATCTCTTCAACGTGTGCAATCACTGGGTCGCCGACCTGCTGGATGCCGCCGGGGTACCAACCGCGCCAATCCTTGCGACATTGCCATCTGGCCTGCTGCTTGATCTTAAGTGGCGCTCCAACTTGGTGCCTCTGCCGCGATCCCGCGCGTCGCCGCCCTGAATCACGCTGGAATACGCAAACTCGCCGCCCGTCGCTCCGGAGCATTCTGATGCCCAATGTGAAACTGACGCTCGCGTGCTGGGACTACGATCGCACCCGTCCGCTGATGGACGGTCGCGTGAGGCCCGAAGGGATCGATCTCGACATCGAGATTTTGCGCCCGCGCCAGGCTTTCCAGCGCATGCTG
>DASSJW010000125.1:0-3632 GCA_035690995.1 Xanthobacteraceae bacterium | reverse complement strand
TATCCCCTGGCTGACGATGGTCTGGAACTCGCGGATGCCTTCGGCCTCGATCTTCTTGCGTTCCGATTCCCGTTTCTCGCGCTCGACGCGGAACTTGAATTCTTCCGAAATGTAGTACTGCTCGGTCTTGCGGTTGATGGCATTGACCACGAGCGGGGGCAGTTCGATCCCGTGCACCAGCGTATCGTAGAGGATGACGGTATCCCGCAATGAAACCCGATACGGGGCATCGCCTTCGCGCTCCATCATCTTCTCGCTCAACCTGTCCTCCGCCAGGCTGCGGATTTTGTCTTGAATCTCCTGCCGCGCCGTCGAATAGACCTGCTCCGCGGTGTACTGCGCCATGACCTCGCGCGTCAGGCTGCCGATCCCGGGCCGCGCCAGCAGCTGCAGGTTCTCTCGCCCGATCGCTTGATGGATCACCGGCACCGCGTCGCGCTGCAGTCGAAATCGGATGATGAGCGTCGCGCCCAGGCTCACGCCGTCGCTGGAGATGGCGTTGTAGGTCTCGGTGATGGACTGCAGCCGCAGATCGTAGAGAAATACCTCGTTCCAGGGCCAAACGAAGTGCAGTCCCTCGTCCTTGAGCTGACGCGGATCGAGCACGGTGCCGCCGCCGAAGCGCTTCCACAGCACCCCGACGTGACCGCTCGGAACCGTCACCGCCACATGCGGGAAGAGCACGACGCCCACGAGCGTCAGGACCATCAGGTAGATCACGAGGCTTGGCAGGCGACGGTCGACAAACCGCCGCCATCTGGATCGTGTCGGGGGCGGGTTCCCGTCCACCGACCACAGATACGCTTTCATACCCGTTCTCCGCGCGGCGCCCGCCCGCAGGCGACCTTCATCCATTTCCGGGCTGATTTCAATCCGGCGGGCCGTCGCTGCGATGACATGTTAGGGAGCAGAACGGCCCGGGCGGCCGCACCGAGCCCCGCTCCGGGCATGGCCCCGCGCTGCGCCATGACGCCGCTGGGGTCCGGCCGCCGGCTCAGGACAAGCTTTGTTGGTCGATTTCGTGCGGGATATGACGCGGCTCGGCGACGGGAAGCCGTGGCGAAAGCCCTGCTTCCATCTGCGCGTCAATTCGATAAAGTCACGCCCGCCGCCTTCCTGCCCTCACGGAGATCATGCCGATGACCGAACAAGCCGTCACCTTTACGTCCGCCGGCCTCAAACTGTCGGGTGTCGTGCATGTCCCGAGCGGGATGCGGGCGGGCGAGCGGCGGGCCGCCTTCATCGTGCTGCATGGTTTCGGCAGCAACAAGACCTCCTCGAACACCATGCAGCCGACCAAGGTGCTCGGCGAGCTCGGCTACGTCGTGCTCCGTTTCGATATGCGCGGCTGCGGCGAGAGCGAGGGCGAATTCGGCCGCGTGATCTGCCTGGAACAAGTCGAAGACACGCGCAACGCGCTGACCTTCCTTGCCGACCATCCGGCCGTCGATCCGGAGCGCATCGGCGTCATCGGCTCGAGCTTCGGCGGCGCCGTCGCCGTCTATACCGGAGGCGTCGACAAACGCGTCGCCGCCGTCGTGTCCAATGGCGGGTGGGGCGATGGCGAGCGCAAGTTTCGCGGCCAGCACAAGAGTCCAGAGGAATGGACGCGCTTCACCAACATGCTCAAAGAGGGCCGTGAGCATCGCGCCAAAACCGGCAAGTCGCTGATGGTGCCGCGCTACGACATCGTGCCGATCCCGCCGCACCTGCGCAACAACCTCGCCAGCAATTCGATCCACTCCTTCCCCGCGGAAACGGCGCAGAGCATGTACGACTTCCGCGCCGACGATGTGGTTGGCGGCATTGCGCCGCGGCCGCTCCTGCTGCTCCACGCCGCGAACGATTCAGTCACGCCCACGGAACAGTCGATCGAGCTGTTCAAGCGCGCCGGCCAACCGACCGAGCTGCACCTCATCAGCGATGCCGACCATTTCATGTTCGGCGAGGGCAATATCCGCATCTGGAATCTGCTGCGGGGCTGGCTCGGCGACTATTTCCCGGCGCTGGGAGAGGTGAAAAGAGTTGCCGCGCGCGCCGGCCATTGACGGCGCCGCCGGCACGCGCCCTTCGCTGACGACGCGGTGGCCGCGGCCGCACATGGTCGGAAGGGGGTTTTCCATGCGCTCGGCATTGGTCGGTCTGCTCGCGCTCGCTTTGCTCGCGCCGAGCCAAGATGTCGCCGGCGCCGATGCCGCGCTGATCGAGGCGGCGAAAAAAGAAGGCAAGGTCGTCTGGTATACGACGCTGATCGTCAACCAGGCGATCCGTCCGCTGAAGGCGGCGTTCGAGAAGAAATATCCCGGCATCGAGCTGCAATACGCCCGCGCCGACGAGACGCCGACCGCCGCCAAGATCCTCGAGGAAGGAGTGGCCGGCCGCGTGCAGGCCGACATCTTCGACGGCATCACCAACATGATCCCGCTCAAGCGCGCGCGGCTGCTGGCCGCGTATGCGCCCGCCGCGGCGGATCAATACCCGGCCGAGCTCAAGGATCGCGAAGGCCACTGGAATGCGCTCCTGCTCTACGTCTTCACGCCGGGGATCAACACCACGCTGGTGCCGAAGGAGCGCGCGCCGCAGACCTACCAGGACCTGCTCGACCCGCAGTGGAAGGGAAGGATGGCCTGGAACCCGAGCTCGATCGCCGGCGCCATCGGCTTCGTCGGCAACATCCTCACCAGCATGGGCGAGGCGCGCGGCACCGACTACCTGAAGGCGCTCGCCCGGCAGAAGGTCGTCAATGTCGAAGCATCCGCGCGCGCCATCCTCGACCAGGTCATCGCCGGCGAATACGCCATCGGGCTCATGTCGTTCAACCATCACACCGTGATCAGCGCGCAGAAGGGCGCGCCCTCCGATTGGCTCAAGCTCGAACCGGTGCCCGTTGCGTTCGATGCCGCCGGCATCCTCAAGGATGCGCCGCATCCGAACGCGGCCCGGCTGCTGATCGAGTTCCTCACGTCCGAGGACGGACAACGGGCGTTGCAGAAGGCCGATTATCTCCCGGCGATGCCCGGCGTGCCGGCGATGAAGCCCGGCTTGCGTCCAGAGGATGGGGGCTTCAAGGCCACGTTTTTTCGTCCGGAGGAAACCTACGACCGCATTCCCCGCTGGCTGCAAGTCGTCAACGACCTGTTCAAGTCATGACCGAGCGTGGATTGGTGGTGCCAGCCCCCGCATGCTGCACGCCCATCGCTCTGCGTTCGGCGTGAAAGCGCTCAGGCTGCTTCGAGCAGGCAAAACACGAAACGGGGGGACGAATTGAACCTCGACGCGTCCAAGGAGAAGGTCGCGGCGCTCACCGCGCCGCGCAACGTCGTGCTGGTCGGCGCCAGCGACCGGCCGGGAAGCTGGGCGGCGCGCGTCTGGCACAATCTCAAGCGCTACGAATTTCCCGGTCCGATCTACCTGATCAATCCGCGGCGAAGCGAGATCTGGGAGCAACCCTGCTATCCCGATTTCCAGGCCCTGCCGCAGGCCCCCGACCATATGGTCGTGCTGGTGCCCGCGGCCGGCGTGATCGATACGCTCCGGCGCGGCGCCGCCGCCGGCGCGCGCAGCGCCACCGTCTTCTCCGCCGGTTTCGGCGAGGGCTTCGACAGCAAGGCCGCGACGCTGGGTCGTGAGCT
>DASSJW010000124.1:0-4182 GCA_035690995.1 Xanthobacteraceae bacterium | reverse complement strand
GGCGACCACGTTGGTCGCCGCCTGCATCGTGGTGCCGCAACTCGTGGTCGCGGCGATTTCGCCGACGGTCGGGCGCTGGGCGCAACGGTGGGGGCGGCGGCCGATTCTGCTGCTCGGCTTCGGCGCCTTGCCGATTCGCGGGCTGCTGTTCATGGTGGTGACGGACCCGTACCTGCTCGTGGCCATACAACTGCTCGACGGAATCTGCGCCGCCGTGTTCGGGGTGCTGGTGCCTCTGAGCATCGCCGACATCACCCGCGACACCGGCCGCTTCAATCTGGCGCAGGGGATCGTCGGCACCGGGATCGGCATCGGCGCCTCGCTGAGCACGACACTGGGAGGATTGATGAGCGATCGCCTCGGCAGCAGCGTGGCGTTCCTCGGCCTCGCCTGCATCGGCGCCGCCGGGTTTGTGCTGTTCTGGCTGCTGATGCCCGAGACTTCGGAGCAAAGAGGCGACCGCAAGCTGCTCGCCTCCGGGCGCAAGTGACGCGGCAAAAGCAGGCCGGGGCATGAGAGCCGCGCGCCGGCATCCCGTCATCAGGCCGACGCGAGTCCGGTGCAAATCTGTCATCCGCCGGTGCGCGGAAGATTCGCTGCCCCCCGGCTGCGACCCCGCGGAATCAACACCGCTGGTAGGAGTAGCAACCGGCAAGATAAGGCGGCATGATCAGCGGCAATCTGGGTTTCGCGCGCCGAGCGCGCGCGAGCCGCCGGCACGGATGTCATTGGTGAAAGAGCCTCCCGCGTATCGAGCACTCCGCACAGCGCTGGCGGTCGGGGCGGCCCTGCTGGGCAGCGGCTGCGACCTCAACCATGCCCCCGTGCTCGATCCCAAGGGACCCATCGCGCTGGCCGAGCGCGACCTGCTGTTCACCGCGGTCATCCTGATGCTGATCGTGGTGATCCCGGTCTTCGCCATGACGTTCCTGTTTGCCTGGCGCTATCGATCGTCCAACAGCAACGCCCGCTACACGCCGAACTGGTCCTATTCCGTCGCGATCGATGCCGTCGTCTGGCTGGTTCCGGCCGCGATCGTCATCGCGCTGGGCGCCCTGCTCTGGAGCAATACGCACAAGCTCGATCCCTACAAACGGATCGACGCGGCCGTCCAGCCGCTCGAGGTCGAGGTGGTCGCGCAAGACTGGAAGTGGCTGTTCATCTATCCCCAGCAGGGCATCGCGGTCGTCAACGAGCTGGTATTTCCCAGCCGCACGCCGCTCAGCCTGCGGCTCACCTCGGATACCGTGATGAACTCCTTCTACATCCCGGCCTTGGCCGGCCAGATCTATGCGATGGCCGGGATGCAGACGCGGCTGCATCTGCTGGCCGACGCGCCCGGGCGGTTCGCAGGCCGCAACATCCAGTACAGCGGCTCCGGCTTCGCCGACCAGCACTTCGAGGCTATCGCCACATCGCCGGACGAGTTCAACGCCTGGGTGGCGAAGGTGAAGCAATCGCCGGACAAGCTGGATGCCGCCAGCTACCGCGCACTCGCCGTGCGCAGCAAGGGCCATCCGGTCACCTATTACTCGGCGGTCGCGTCCGATCTGTTCGACAACATCGTCGCAAAATACATGGGCGACGCGGCGCGCGCCCATCAACATGCCGGCCAATAGGCCGTCGCGGAGAGTTCGAGATGCTCGGTAGGCTGACCATCGACGCGCTGCCGTTCTACAGCTTGATCGCCTTCGGCGGCGCGCTGGTCACGGTGCTCGGCGGGCTGGCGGTGGTGGCGGGCATCACCTGGTTCGGATGGTGGCGCACGCTGTGGAACGAATGGCTGACCAGCGTCGATCACAAGCGGATCGGCATCATGTATGTGACGCTGGCCCTGATCATGCTGATGCGCGGCTTCATCGACGCGCTGATGATGCGAAGCCAGCAGGCGGTCGCGCTCAATTCCGACGGCTACCTGCCGCCGGAGCACTTCGACCAGATCTTCAGCTCGCACGGCACCATCATGATCTTCTTCATGGCGATGCCGTTTCTGACCGGACTGATCAATATCGTGGTTCCGCAGCAGATCGGCGCCCGCGATGTCGCCTTCCCGTTCATGAACTCGGTGAGTCTGTGGCTCACCAGCGCCGGGGCCGGGCTGGTCATGGTGTCGCTGGTGATCGGCAAGTTCTCGACCGCGGGCTGGACCGGCTACCCGCCGTTCTCCGGTTCGGAATACAGCCCGGGCGTCGGGGTCGACTACTGGCTATGGGCGATCCTGATCAGCGGCATCGGCTCGACGCTGACCGGAATCAATTTCATCGTGACCATCATCAAGCGGCGCGCGCCGGGCATGACCTTGATGCGCATGCCGCTGTTCACCTGGACCGCGCTGTGCTCCAGCATCCTGATGACCTTCGCCTTTCCCGCCCTGACGGTGGTGTGCGCGCTGCTGGTGCTCGACCGCACGCTCGGCATGCACTTCTTCACCAATGGCGACGGCGGCAACATGATGAATTACCCCAACCTGTTCTGGCTGTGGGGCCATCCGGAGGTCTACATCCTGATCCTGCCGGCCTTCGGCGTCTATTCGGAAGTCGTCGCGACGTTTTCCGGCAAGCGGCTGTTCGGCTACACCTCGCTGGTCTATGCCACGGCGGCGATCGCGCTCCTGTCGTTCACGGTCTGGCTGCACCATTTCTTCACCATGGGCGCGAGCGCCAACGTCAATTCCTTCTTCGGCATAGCGACCATGATCATCGCGGTTCCGACCGGGGTGAAGGTGTTCGACTGGCTGCTCACCATGTATCGCGGCCGCATCATCTTCCACTCGGCGATGCTGTGGACGCTCGGCTTCATCGTGACGTTCGTCATCGGCGGCATGACCGGCGTGCTCCTGGCGCTGCCGCCCGCCGACTATCTGATGCACAACACCACCTTCCTGGTCGCGCACTTCCACAACATGCTGATTCCCGGCGCCCTGTTCGGCTATTTCGCCGGCTACGTGTACTGGTTCCCCAAGGCCTTCGGCTTCACGCTCAACGAGCGATGGGGCGTGCGCGCGTTCTGGTGCTGGCTGACCGGCTTCTACCTGGCGTTCATGCCGCTCTACGCGCTCGGCTTCATGGGCATGCCGCGCCGGCTGGAGCACTACAACATGGCTGCCTGGCAGCCGTACCTGATCGCGGCCGCGCTCGGTGCGTTGCTGATCCTGGCCGGCCTCGCCTTTCTGGTCGTGCAGCTGGTCGTGAGCATCCAGGAGCGGCAGCAGGCGCTCGATCTCAGCGGCGACCCGTGGAACGGGCGTACCCTGGAATGGCTGACCGCTTCGCCGCCGGCGCCCTACAATTTCGCGGTGCTGCCGGAGGTGCGCGACATCGACGCCTTCTACGAGATGAAGGCGCGCGGCGTCGCCTATCGCCGGCCCGAGCGCTATCACGACATCTACATGCCGAAGAACACCGGTGCCGGCGTGATCCTGGGCGTCCTGGCCGGCCTGCTCGGTTTCGCGATGATCTGGTACATCTGGTGGATGGCCATCGCCGTGGCGGTGGGCATGTGGGCGGTGATCATCGCGCGCGCTTACGACGACGACGCCGAATACTGCCTGCCCGCCGGCGAGGTCGAGAAGATCGAGGCCCGGCGATACGAGGCGCTGGCGAGCGCCGCCCGCACGCAGACGGCGGGCGGCCGGAGCTTTTTCCCTCAGCCGCTGCCGGAAAGCCTGACATGACCGCTGACGCATTCGTCGCTGCCGGCGGTCCGAACGCCGATGAACCGGCGACGCCGGACGTGTACGCGCAACGGGCGTTCGGGTTCTGGCTCTACCTGATGAGCGACGCCATCATCTTCTCGCTGCTGTTCGCGACCTACGCGGTGATGGCGCGCAACAATGCTGGCGGGCCTACCGGGCACACACTGTTCAGCTTGCCGAATGCCTTTGGCGAGACGCTGTTGCTGCTGCTCAGCAGCATCACCTTCGGCTTCGCCACCCTGGCGATGAAAACGGGCGAGCGGGCGAGGATGCTGTCGTGGCTGCTCGTCACCTTCGTGCTCGGGCTCGCGTTCGTCGGCCTGGAGATCCGCGAGTTTCACGGCCTGGTGCAAGCGGGCGCCGGGCCGGACCGCAGCGGCTTCCTTTCGGCCTTTTTCACGCTGGTCGGCACCCATGGCCTGCACGTGAGCTTCGGCCTGATCTGGATCCGGATCATGGCGAGCCAGGTCATGGTCAAGGGCCTGACC
>DASSJW010000123.1:0-2602 GCA_035690995.1 Xanthobacteraceae bacterium | reverse complement strand
CGGGGTGCGGGCCAACCTCTCGGCTTTGCAAGAATCTTGTCCCCGGCGATTGTGAACATGGCCGCTGGGACGCTAGGACGTTGCGACGCGCTCAAGGTCGGCGTCATTGGAGGATGGAATGGAAATCAGTCTCGCCGGCCGTACGGCCGTGATCACCGGTGGCAGCAAGGGCATCGGGCTGGCGAACGCAACCCGGTTCGCGGCCTCGGGCGCCGATGTCGCCATTATCGCGCGCGGTCGCGGCGCGCTGGATGAGGCGGTCAAGACCATCGGTGCCAACGGGCAGGGGCGCGTCGCCGCCATCGCGGGCGACGTCGGTGTCGCCGTGGATATCAAGCGGGCCTACGACGAAGCCATGCGGGCGCTGGGCAAGATCGACATCGTGGTGAACAATGCCGGCACCTCGCGCACCGGTGCCTTCGAGGACATCACCGACGAGATCTGGCGCGACGACTTCGACCAGAAACTATTTGCCGCCATTCGCCTGACGCGGCTGGTGTGGCCGCAGATGAAGGAGCGGCGCTGGGGCCGGGTCATCAACACGCTCAATATCGGGGCCAAGGCGCCGCGACCGCGCAGCGCCCCGACCTCGATCACGCGCGCCGCCGGGCTCGCGCTGACCAAGGTGCTCGCCGGCGAAGGCGCGCCGCACAACGTGCTGGTCAATGCGCTGCTGGTCGGGTTCATCGAGGCCGACCAGCATGTCCAGGCCGCGGCCAAGGCCGGGATCGCGCTCAAGGATTACGTCAGCGCGCGCACCAAGGAAATTCCGCTCGGCCGCATCGGGCGGGCCGAGGAGTTCGCCAATATCGCCTGTTTCCTCGCTTCCGACGCGGGCTCCTACATCACCGGCACCGCGATCAATGTCGACGGCGGGCGCTCGCCGGTGGTTTAGCCCAGAGCAGCGCCTATCGGATCGGCGCGTGTCCACGCGTCGGGACGGAGGCGCTGGCGTGCCTTTGAGCGCGGCTTGGCGATTTGTAACTTGACTTATGTTACCCGAATCTTGTATAAGAGCTGTACAATCAGGAGTATGCGATCATGCCCGGGCGGGACACCGCGCCGGGCTTCTTATTACGAAAGTCTTGTTACGAAGGTCGATGGTCCGTCGAGAGCGGCATTTGGCAGGCGGCCGAGCATTTTGGCGAAACGAACTCACGTTGCTAAAGCGCAACACCGCGGGAACCGGCGCTTCCGTCCCAGTCACAGGCCAGGGGGCCGCCTCGCGCTCAAAGGCGCCGCCTCGAGCTATTGCGTGCCGTCGAGGCCGAGCTTCTTGACCAGGGAGCCCCACTTCTCCTGTTCGGATTTGACGTAGCTGCGGATCCCCTCGATCGGGGGCGAATCGAGCGGGAGAAGGCCGATGTCCGAGGCGCGCTTCTTCATGTCGGGCGCCGACATGATGCGCCGCATCTCGGCGTGCAGGCGGTCGACGATCTCGGTCGGCGTTCCCGCCGGCGCGAACAGGATGTGCCAGGACACCGCCTCGAAATCGGGCGCGCCCGCGGCTTCGCCGAACGGGGGCACCTCGGGCAAGGTGGGCAGGCGGACCGAGGAGGACACCGCAAGCGCGCGCAACTTGCCCTCCCGGATCAAGGGCAGGGAGGCGCCGGCCTCCGCGAAACCGAGATTGACGTGACCGGCAGCGATGTCGGTGATGGATTGCGGCGAGCTGCGATAGGGCACGTGCGTGACCTTGAGGCCGAAGCGCTGCGCCATGAATTCCATCGACAGGTGCTGCGAGGTGCCCGCGCCCGGCGTGCTGTAGCTCATCGGGGTCGCGCTCTCCCTGGCGTACTTGATCAGCTCGGGCACGGAGTTGATCGGCAGCGCGGGATTGACCACCAGCACGAACGGAGACTTCACATAGAAATAAACCGGGGTGAGGTCCTTGTTGGGATCGTAGGTCATCTTCTTGTAAAGCACCTGATTGACCGCCATCGGCGTGGCGGTCGAGATGCCGAGCGTGTGGCCGTCGGGCGGCGCGGCGGCGATGGCGGCGGTCCCCAGCATCAGGCCGGCGCCGGGCTTGTTCTCAATCACGACCGGCTTGCCCAGCGCTTGCGAGAGCTGCTCGGCGTAAAGGCGCGCCAGCGTGTCCATGCCGGTGCCGGCGGCGAGCGGGACGATGATCGTGACCGGTTTGGAGGGATAGTTTTGGGCCAAGGCCGGCGCGCCCGGCTGCATGACCATGAGCGCAAGCAGAGCCAGGACGCAACGTCGCGATAACCCAAACATGGTGTTCCTCGTGTTCTGATGTCCGCCTTCGCGGCGATGTTTGCCTCATCGGCGGGATGAGGCGTCGGCGGTATTCTGGGCCGCGCTGGCTCTACCACGCAATGGGCAGAGAGGGATGCGGCGGCTGGCCGCGGCGTCGCCTGGACATCCACCGACTTCGAAGTCTGCCGTGGGTCCGGGGCGCGCGCGACAGCGAGGAAGCCCGGAATCCATCACCGAAGCAGGGCTAATTGATCTTGATGTCGGCCGCCTTGATGATCGGCGCCCAGCGGACGAGCTCGGCGTTGATGTTCGCACGGAATTCGGCCGGCGAGTTGCCGATCGGCTCCATCAGCTGGAGCGCGAGCTTGCCGCGGATCTCCGG
>DASSJW010000122.1:0-5996 GCA_035690995.1 Xanthobacteraceae bacterium | reverse complement strand
TGACGCTGATGGAGCCCCACCGGCTGATGTTCCTGGGGCTCGGCTGCATCATGGGCCTGGTGCTCGGCATCATTCCGGGGATCGGCGGTCTTACGGGAACGGCGATGCTGCTGCCGTTCACGTTCAACATGGACCCCTACTCGGCGTTCGCGATGCTGCTCGGTCTCGGCGCGACGACCGCAACCGGCGACCCCATTCCAGCGGTTCTGTTCGGCGTGCCCGGAGGTGCCGCCTCCGCGGCAACGGTGCTCGATGGCTATCCCATGGCCAAACGGGGCGAGGCGGGCCGCGCGCTCAGCGCCGCCTACATGTCATCACTGATGGGCGGCATCTTCGGCGCGCTGTTGCTGGCGATCAGCATCCCGATCCTGCGCCCGGTCATGCTGTTCATCGGATCGCCGGAGCTTCTGGCCTTTTCGATCCTCGGCATCTCCATGGTCGCGGTCCTGTCCGGCAACGCGCCGTTGCGTGGGGTCACCGTGGGCTGCCTCGGCGTCATGATCGCGATGATCGGCACCGATCCGCAAACAGGAACGCTGCGCTGGACCATGGATAGTCTCTATCTGTGGGACGGCTTGCCGCTGACGCCGCTCCTGCTTGGCGTATTTGCGCTGCCGGAGCTCTGCGACCTGCTGATCGCCCGGGTGGCAATTGCGGCAAAGACCGACGGCGCCAGCATCTACAAAGGCCAGTGGCAGGGCGTGAAGGACTGTTTCAGCAATTGGTGGCTGATCATGCGATGTTCGTGGATCGGAGGCGGTATCGGCTCCATCCCCGGCATCAGCGCATCGGTGGTGGACTGGCTGGCCTACGGCCACGCGCTCAAGACCGAAAAGGGCGCGAGCGCGACCTTCGGCAAGGGCGACGTGCGCGGCGTGATCGCGTCCGAAAGCTCCAACAATGCCAAGGAAGGCGGCGCGCTGGTTCCCACCGTCGCCTTCGGCGTTCCCGGCAGCGCCACCATGGCCATCCTGCTCGGCGCGTTCCTGATCCACGGATTGGTGCCTGGCCCCGACATGCTGACCAAGAATCTCAGCATCACCTATGCGATGGTGTGGTCGGTGGCGTTGGCCAATATTCTGGGCGCAGGTCTCTGCTACGCGTTCAGTCCGCAGTTCGCCAGGCTGGCGACGCTGCGCTACACCCTGATTCTCCCGGCCGTGCTCGGCATCATCTATATCGGCGCGTTCGAGGCGTCGCGCCAATGGGGCGACCTCTTCACCCTGCTGTTTTTCGGTCTGGTCGGCTGGACCATGAAACAGTTCAAGTGGCCGCGCCCGCCGCTCATCCTCGGCGTGGTGCTGGGCGACACGATCGAGCGCTACATGTTCATCTCGATCGAGCGCTACGGCATGAGCTGGATGCTGCGTCCGGTGGTCGTTCTGTTGTTCGCTCTCGCCATCGTCGGCCTGGTACGGCCGCTGTTGCAGGACGTCCGCAGTCAAGGCGGGCTGAAGCGGATGGTGACGAGCTTTCAGCGACCGACCTTCCACCCCTCGCAGCTGTTCACGATGTTCATGATCGCGCTCATCGGTTCGGCGACGTCCATGGCCTTGCGATGGGATTTCAGCGCCAAGATCGTGCCGCTGGTGGTGGGAACGGTGGCCTTGTGCGCGGCGGTGCTCAGCCTGTTCAACGAAATGTGCCGCAGGCCCGCCGCTGCTCATTCCGAAGGTCTGGCCGAGCGCGCGGAGCACGAGGTCGGCGAAAAGATCCACATGGATCTGACCTCCGACACCGGCCATCTGCCGGTGCGGGAGATCGTCCTGCGCGGCGCATTGTTCTTCGGCTATCTCGTCGGCTTCATGGCTGTGATGGCCGTGATTGGTCTTATTCCCACGGTGGCGCTGTTCGTGGTCTTCTTCATGCGCTACGAGGCAAGGGAACGCTGGTCATTGGTCATCCCCTATGCCAGCGCCCTGGTGCTCTTCATCTGGTTCGCCTTCGACTACTTCATGGCCGTTCCCTGGCCGCCGACGCTGATCGGTGACTGGTTCCCCGCACTGAAGGCAATTCCCTCGGTGTAAGCCCATCATGCACCGATGCTGTTTCCCGGCGCCGATCGCACTCGCCAGTGCCGATCGCTGACGTGCCGTCAACGCGCGCGCGACGAGTTGGCATCGCTCTTTTGCAACGCATGCGCGCTGCTCAAAGGCTCGGACGACCTTTGACCGCAAAGCGGCGAGGTCCTAAGAAGACGCATGCAGGCGTGGGAGCGGAATGTGCGGGGAACGGGCGTAGCGCGGGCCGAACAGAGCTTATTCCGTTCGGCGGTCAGCACGTTGCAGGCCAAGTCGCTCGCCATCGTCGGGGCTTCCGAGCGTGCACGCTGGCCGAGCGAGATTTTCAAGAACCTGCGCGAATTCGGCTATGGCGGACGAATCGCGCTCGTCAATCCGCGGCAGGCGCAAGTGTTCGGGCAACAATGCTTTCCGTCGCTGCGCGCCGTGCCCGAGCCGGTCGATCATGCGCTGGTGATTGTACCGGCGGCCTCCGTCCCCGACGTTCTCACCGACGCTGAGGACGCCGGCGTCAAATCCGCCACCGTCTATGCCTCGATGATCGGCGACGGCGATGAGCCGGAATCGAAGGCCCGCGGCGCGTGGCTCGCGGAGTTCGTGGCCAAGAGCCGCCTGCGCGTGGCGGGGCCGAACTGCATGGGTGCGTACTCCTATCGTGAGCGCCTGTTCGGCTATCCCAACACCGAACTCTGCCGCCTGCCGCCCGGGTCGGTCGCCTGTCTGTTCCAGTCCGGCGGCACCATCCAGTTCTGGATGAAGGCCGCGGCCGAGCGCGGATTGCGCTACTCCTATTGCGTGACATCGGGCAACGAGCCCGATCTCGGCCTCGCCGACTACCTCAACTTCGTCATCGACGATCCCGAGACGCGTCAGGTCGTGCTGTTCATCGAAGGCATTCGCCGGCCGGAAGCGTTCATGCACGCGGCCGGCCGCGCCATTGCCATGGGCAAGCCGATCCTTGCCATAAAGACCGGCGCGACGGCGCAATCGCAGGCCGCCTCGCAGTCCCACACCGGGGCGATCGCGGGCGACTTCGCCGCCTACCTCGCGATGTGCGACCGTTACGGCATCATCAACTATCGCTCGCTCGACGATCTCGTCGAAGCGGCGCTCGCCTTCGAGGGCGGACGGCTGCCGAAGGGACCGCGCATCGGCTTCGTCACCACCTCGGGCGGAACCGTCGATCTGCTTTACGACTATGCCGAGGCCGAAGGCGCGGCGATGCCCGACTTCACGGACGCGACCAAGGCGGCGCTCCTGCCCGTGATGCAGGAAGGCATCGCGCCGAAAAATCCGCTCGACGTCGGCATTCCGTCCACGCTCGAAGTGGCCGCGAAGATCTGCGCGACCGCCGCGAGCGATTCCAATGTCGACATGGTCGCCTGGGCCTCGCCCATGCCGCGCAAGACCGATGCGTGGGGCGATGTGACCCCGCTGCGGCAGTTGCTGACCCAGACCGACAAGCCGATCGTCGGATTTGGGCGCATGATCTACCAGGTCAGCGACAACCACCTCGCCGCGCAGGAAGCCGCCGGCTTCCCGTTCCTGCAGGGCATCCAGCCGACCATCCGCGCCCTCAACGGCCTGTGGTTTCACGCCGCGCGACGGGGCCGCGTCCCGCCAACGCCGCCGCCGGCGCCGCCCAGCGACCTTTCGCCGGAGACGCTGGATGCCACGCTGGCACGCTACGGCATCGCCCTGCCCAGAAGCCGCGTGGCCGGCAATGCTGCGGAGGCTGCGGCCGCCGCCGAGGACATCGGCTTTCCCGTGGCGCTGAAGATTCAATCGCGCGACATCTTGCACAAGACCGAGGCCGGCGGGGTGGCGCTCGGATTGCGCGATCGCTTGGCGGTGCAGACCGCCGCGGATGCGCTGGCCGCCGCCGCGTACGCCGCGCAACCGGGCGCGCGCATCGATGGCTTCCTCGTGCAGGAGATGGTGTCAGGGGTCGAGGCCATTGTCGGCGCGCGCAGCGACCCGCTCTACGGACCGATGCTGCTGGCGGGATCCGGCGGCGTGCTGGTCGAACTCGCCCGGGACGCCGCGCTGCGACTATTGCCGGTGAGCACGGAGGAAATCGACGCGATGCTCGACGGTCTCAAGCTGGCAAAGCTCCTTTCCGGCTTTCGTGGACGGACGGCGGCCGATCGCGCGGCGCTCGCGGCGACGGCGCTGGCCCTCGGCCGATTCTTTCTCGATCATCGCGCAAGAATAAGGGATATCGAGATCAACCCGCTCATGGTGCGCCCGGCCGGTGAGGGCGCGGTCGCCGTCGACGTGCGCGTGTTGTGGCGGGAGGACGCCGAAGGAGCTTAACGGAATGGATTTTGAACTGCCGGAAGAACTGCGAATTCTCAAAGCCGGCCTGCGGCGCTTCGTCGACCACGAATTGATCCCGATCGAGCGCCAGACCACCGACGGCGAGACGATCAAGCCGGAATATCTCGAGCGGTTCGAACAGCGGGCCAAGGACCTCGGCATCTGGCAACTCGACGTCCCGGAGGAATACGGCGGCGGCGGCATGCCGATTCTCGCGCGCGCGGTCGTATGGGAGGAGCTCTCGCGCACCATCGCGATCCCGGCGCGCGGTGAGGGCATTACCGGCCCGTCCGCACGCGGCATTCTCTATTCCCTCACCGGGGAGATGAAGGAGAGATACCTGCTGCCGTTGCTGCGCGGCGACAAGAAAGCCTGCTTCGCGCAGACCGAGCCCGACGCCGGGTCCGACCCCGGCGGTATGCGCACCTCCGCCGTGCGCGACGGCGACCATTACGTGATCAACGGCGTCAAGCGCTTCATCACCGGGGCAGGTCATGCCGATTTCATGCAATTGATGGTCGCCACCGACCGCAGCAAGGGCTCGCGCGGCGGCATCTCCTGTTTCATCGTCGACATGGACACACCGGGGGTGAAGCTCGGAGCCTGCTACGAGACCATGATGGGCGACAAGCCGTGGGAGATCGTGCTCGAGAACGTGCGGGTCCCGATCACGCACCGCGTCGGTGAGGAAGGCGACGGCATGCGCTTCGGCCAGCAGTGGCTCAATATCGGCCGCGTCAAGCACGGCGCGCGTGCGCTCGGCGTCGCCGAGCGGTGCCTGGAAATGGCGACCACCTACGCCAAACAGCGCTCGACCTTCGGTCGGCCGCTCGCCGACCGCCAAGCGGTGCAATGGATGCTGGCCGACATGTTCATCGAGTTGCAGGCCGCCCGCCTGCTCGTCTACAAGACCGCCGCGCGTCTCGACCAGGGTGAAGAGGCGCGCGAAGACGCCTACGTCGCCAAGTATTTCGCCGACGAGATGGCGTTCAAGTCCGCCGATCAATGCATGCAGATCCACGGCGGAATCGCGCTCACTACCGATCTTCCGATCGAGAAGATGTGGCGGCAGCAGCGCAGCTACCGCATCACCGAAGGTGCGACCGAGGTGATGAAGATGGTCATCGCGCGCCACGTGCTCAAAACCTACGGCTGAGGAAACGCCATGATCAAATTGCGCCGCATCGGGCATGCCACCTTCGAGACGCCCGATCTCGACAAGCAGATCGAGCATTTCACGCAGGTGACCGGCCTCGTGGTCGCCGCCCGCGAGAAGGATCGCGCCCTGCTGGCGACCAAGCTCGGTCAGCTGGTGGTACAGCTCAGGAGGGGCGACGAGCCGCGTTGCGCCAAGCTCGCCTTTCAGGTGGCTCCCGACTCTGATTTCAAGGCGCTCGCACGCGCGCTGTCGGACGACGGAATCAAGAGCGAGCTTCGCAGCGACGACCTTCCGGGCACCCCCAAGCTGCTGGCCTTCGAGGACAACAAGGGGACTGCCATCGAGGTCTTCACCGAATGGGATTACCTCACCCCCAACCAGCAAGTGGTGGGCATCGGCCCGATCAAGCTCGGCCACTGCGCCTTCGTCGTCCCCGACGTGCAGCAGACCTGCGATTTCTATGAGCGCGTACTCGGCTTCAAGGTGTCGGACTGGAA
>DASSJW010000121.1:0-3376 GCA_035690995.1 Xanthobacteraceae bacterium | reverse complement strand
GGTCTCCCACGGGCCTTCGACCGAGAACCCGCCGAGATGCACGATGCCGTCGACGCCGACGACGGCGCGCTCGACCTCGGTCATGTCGGCGAGATCGGCGGCGACAAAGGTCTCGTCCGCGGCGAGATCGCGCGGCGGCTTGACGTCGCTCAGCCGCAGTTCGCGATAGACGCCCTTGAGCAATTGCCGCAGCCGCGTGCCGATGCCGCCCGCCGCGCCCGTGATCAGAACCGTTTGCATGATCAGTCCGTTGCGAATGTGGAGCGCATCAGCTGGCGGCGAGCTTGCCGGCGAGCCGCTGATAGCGCTTGCGGCTGTTGAGCAGATGCCGGCGCATCGCCGCGCGCGCCTGCGCGACCGCGCCGGTACGGATCGCCTGCACGATGTCGCGATGTTCCTGCTGGAAGGTTTCGCTGTAGACGCGCTTGGGCATGCCCGGACCGCCGCGGATCGTCTGCCGCGGGATGACGAAGCGGCCAAGATGTTCGAGAAACCGTCTGAACTGCGGGTTGCCGGTCGCGTCGGCGATGCTGCAATGGAGCGCGAAATCCTGGTCAATGCCATCGGCGCCCCGCCGGATCGCGGCGCCAATGGCATCGAAGCAGTCGACGACCTTGCGGACCTGCGCCGGCGAGGCCCGCTCGGCCGCGAGACCCGCCGCTTCGATTTCGATGCCGGTGCGCAGCTCCATCACGTCGAGCACCGCGCGCAGCGGCGACAGCCGGTCGAAGGCGATGCGCAGCGGCGGACGGGCATTTTCCGGGACGAAGGCGCCGACGCCCTGGCGCGTGATGACGAGACCGTCCGCGCGCAAGGCGGCAACCGCCTCCCGCACCACCGTGCGGCTCACGCCGGTGGCGGCAATCAGTTCCTGCTCGGTCGGCAGGCGCGACCCCGGCGGGATCTTGCCGCTGGTGATGTCGTCGCTGAGCCGGGCGACCAGCTCGCCGGTAAGGGATCGCGGCGCCGACAACGGCCGCGTCACCGAAAGGCCCGTCCGCGGCCTGCTCATCGTCTTGACACTCCCGGGAGGCCAGTCATCATATGATATGACAAGTGCGTAGCACGCACCCGCCCGCCGATCAACAAATCCGGCGACGCATCGCGTGCGAGGCGAGAACAAACGATCAGGGAGGACGACCATGAACCGTCGCACCGTGCTCCGCCTCGGCGCCGCTACGGCGCTCGGCGCGCTTTCGACCGATCTCGGCGCCCCTGCCTTCGCGCAGCAGAAGCTCGTTCTCAAGGCCGCCGACGTGCATCCGCTCGGCTACCCGACCGTCGAGGCGGTGGTTGGCATGGGCAAGAAGCTCGAGGCCGCCACCGGAGGCCGCCTGAGCATCCAGATGTATCCCGCGATGCAACTCGGCGGCGAGAAGGAAGCGATCGAGCAGGCCCAGGTGGGCGCGATTGCCATCGCACGCATCAGCGTGGGGCCGATGGGCCCGCTGGTCCCCGAGCTGAACGTGTTCAACCTGCCGTTCATGTTCCGCGACGACGCGCACATGGAGCAGGTGATCGACGGCCCGATCGGCGACGAGCTGCTCAAGAAGCTGTCCGAGCATCCCACCGCGGGGCTGGTCGGCCTGTGTTGGATGAATGCCGGCACCCGCAACGTCTACAACAGCAAGAAGCCGATCCGCGCGATCGGCGATCTCAAGGGTCTGAAGATCCGCATGATGGGCAACCCGGTCTTCGTGGACACCATGAACGCGCTTGGGGGCAACGGGGTCGCCATGGGCATGGACCAGCTGGTCAATGCCATGCAGACCGGGGTCGTCGACGGCGCCGAGAACAACGCCCCGACCTACACCACCGGGCAGCATTACCGCTACGCCAAGTACTACTCGCTCACCGGGCATTTGATGATCCCGGAAATCCTCGTGTTCTCGAAGAAGACCTGGAACACGCTGGCGCAGGACGACCAGGCGCTGATCGCCCGCTTCGCCAAGGAGGCGCAGCAGGATCAGCGCAAGCTTTGGTACGCCATGGAAGAGAAATCGACCAAGCAGATCGAGGCGGCGGGCATCGAGATCATCAAGATCGAGGACAAGGCGCCGTTCCAGGCGGCGGTAAAGCCGGTGTGGGACAAATACGGTGCGCAGCACGCCGAGTTGATCAAGCGCATTCAAGAGCTCAAATGAGCGCCTGAGCGGGCGCAAGCGCGGGCCGACGCGGCGACCACGCCGACGCTCGCGCTGTTGGGGGGCGGCATGACGCAGGCTTACGTTCGGGCGATGGATGCCATCAACGGCGCGTGTCTGTTCATCGCCGGCGCCTGCCTCGTCATCATCACCCTGATCGTGCCCTACGGCGTATTCACCCGCTACGTGCTCAACAGCGCGGCGTCATGGCCGGAGCCGATGGCCGTGCTGCTGATGATCGTGCTTTCGTTCCTCTCCGCCGTGGTGTGCTATCGCGAACATCTGCATATCGGCGTCGGTCTCCTGCCCGGCTTTCTCGCGGAGCCTTGGAAGTCGCTGCTGGGCTGGGTGCTCGAAATCTGCATGCTCGCGACCAATCTCTTCATGGTGGTCTGGGGCGTCAAGCTGGTGCAAGCGACCTGGTACCAGAGCATCGCCGAGTTCCCGCTCGTCACGGCCGGCATGACCTATCTGCCGATTCCCATCGGCGGCGGGCTCACCGTCCTGTTCGTGGTCGAACGCCTTCTGACGCAAGACTTCTTCCGGGAGCCGGAGCCCGAGACGGTGAGCCAGATCTCGACCGAATAGACCGGCGGACCTGCGTGATGGACGTTCTCATTCTGATCGGCAGCTTCACCGTGGCGTGCCTGGCCGGCATGCCCGTCGCGTACGCGCTCGGGCTCGCAGCCATCCTCGCGGCGCTGTGGACCGGCATTCCGCTGGAAGCGGTCATGCTCAAAGTGTCGGGCGGCATGAGCGGCTTCTCGCTGCTCGCGATCCCCTTCTTCATTCTCGCCGGCGCCATCATGGCGGTGGGAGGCATGGCCGAGCGCCTGGTCAATCTCGCCAAGGTGTTCGTGGGCTTCATTCGCGGCGGGATGGCGCTGGTGAACATCGTCGCTTCCACCCTGTTCGGCTGCATCTCCGGCTCGTCCGTGGCCGATACCGCTGCGGTGGGCTCGGTGATGATTCCGCAGATGATCCGCCACGGCTATCCGCGCCTGTTCGCCGTCAACGTCACCATTTCCGGCTCGCTGCAGCCGCTGCTGCTGCCGCCCTCGCACAACATGATCATCTATTCGCTGGCCGCGGGCGGAACGGTGTCGGTCGCCCAACTTTTCATGGGCGGGATCATCCCGGCGCTCCTGCTCGGTCTCTCGCTGATCGCGCTCGTTCTGGTCATCGCGCACCGGGAGAATTTCCCCAAGGGCGAGATCGTCCCGCCGCGCCAG
>DASSJW010000120.1:0-5808 GCA_035690995.1 Xanthobacteraceae bacterium | reverse complement strand
TGGAAGCTTGTACCCCCTGTCGTTTGCTCCCGAGGTGCGCAGTCGCTACGTCGACATCTTTCGGCGCCACGTCACCTGGATTCTGGTCGGAATCGCGACCACTGAAGTTCAGCTCCGGGCCTTGCTGTTTCTACTGGGGGCCTGGTACGGGCTGGCCACGGTCGGCGTCGTTCAGGCCGGTATGATCCTCTTCAGGCCGATCGGCGTGTTGTGGTTCGCGTGGTCTCGGGTGATGCGGCCGGTATTTGCGCGAGCCTATGCGCAGGGCGACAATGCCGCGGCCGCGCGCCTTTCCCATCTCAGCGCCGCCGCGTTTCTGATCGGCACGCTCGTCCTCCTGGCGGCACTCTGGCTGAGCTGGCCCCTCATCGACCGCTACATTTTTGCCCATCGCTACCCCGGCGTCGGCGAAGCCGTAACGTTCTGGGGATTGGTGATGCTCGTCAGCTTCGTCAGGGGCACCTATTCGGTTCGCCTGCAGGGCCAAGCCCGCTTTCGGGAACTGTCTCATCTCTCCCTGATGGCCGCGCTCCTGACCGTCGCCCTGGTGGTCGTGATTGCGCATTTTTTCGGCGCCATCGACACAATTTTGGCAAACGTGGCGGGAGAACTTTTCATGCTGGGTTCGATCCTGTGGATTATGGACGCTCCCCCGCCCATCTCCAAAGAGGTGGTCAAGTGAGGTGAGCGGCCCGAACACCATCGGTCCACGACAGCAACATCGGTATCGCCCGTGACAGCAGCGCCGGCACGATCGCAATCTTTGAACTCGGTCAATTCGCGACTGCTTCGCCTGCAGCGCGCGGCCGGACGGCGCGAATTCGACTGTGCGAAATTCGCGCGCGCCATGCTCTACATTATCGGCTTCTACTGCGCCGTCGTGGGGCCGCTGACCGCTTCCCCGACGGCGAGCGCGAACGACGACGGCGCGAACTGGATCAATCAGGCGGTTTGGCTGTCACTGGCGGGCTCGGCCACCGTGGTTGCCCTCATGAACCCGTCGCGCTTTCTGGCGGCGCCGATCATGAGGTCTCATGTTTTCCTGATTGCGCTCACGGGATGGTTCACCCTGTCTGCCGTCTGGTCGCTGTCGCCGGAGGCGACGATCAGACGCGTCGGCCTCCAGGTCGTTATTATGGTCACCGTCGCGATCTGCGTCGTGCTTGTCCGCGAGGCGCGCATAATATTCAATGATATCCTGCGCCTGCTTGTTCTGGTCGTGATCATCAACTGGCTTGCGCTGGTGTTGCTTCCGCCGACCCCGATCGGCCATGCGGGCATCTATCTGTCCAAGAACAATTTCGGGACGTTTGCCGCGCTGATGGTTCTGCTCGGGGCCTCCCGGCTGGGAGCGGGAAGCGTCACGATGCGCCTGATGGCGCTATTCGTGACGGCGAGCGGCTTCGTCTTTCTGGCGGTCTCCGCCGCGAAGACGTCGATCGGCCTCGCGCTGCTCGTGCCGGCCTTGTCGATCTTCGTTCTCAGATTTCCGCTGTTTCGCGCCCGCGCTGCCGTCGTGGCAATTTTGCTGGCATTCATCTCGCTGATCGTCGTGGTCGCGATCATGTCGAGCTTCAGTCTTACGACCGACGACCTTTTCACCATTCTTTTCGGCGATCCGACCTTTACCGGCCGCACGTCGATATGGGCGTTTGTCTGGTCTTACATCGAAACCCGACCCTGGCTGGGATACGGCTTCGGCGGATTCTGGAGTATCGGCACCGCGGCACCTGTGATGCAGACCGGCTTGTGGTGGATGAAAGACGTCATCAACCAATCCCACAACCTCTATATCGACCTCCTGGTTCAGGGCGGCGTTGTCGCGCTCGTATTGTTTCTGGCGCACATCGTCATGCTGATTGCGAACAGCAGCAAACTGTCCGGCTGGCATTGGTCCGACAAATTGTCGGTTGCCTCGATCGTGTTCTACTCGCTTATATACAACTTGATGGACACGACGCTCTTTCGCTCGTTCAACATCGATTGGATCTATTTTCTCGCTTGCTCGTTCCTGATCGGTTTGGGGCCTCTCGCCGGCCGGAGCGAGGCAGCGAATTTTGAAAGCCGCCCCGCTGCCGTCAGGCGGGGGTAGGACCGGGCGCATCGGCCTGCTTCGCCGCTTGAACCCTTGGGACAAGCGGCTCGACAAACATGGACCACGTTCACTTGCGGAGCGCGGCCAATTGATACGCCCGCCTTGGGGCAGTCATCGACCTGATGCCGCGCGAGCGACCGCCGCCCTGCTCCACACGCCGACGACACGCCCCCTGGAGACGTCTTCGTCATCGCACAAGATTTGCTCGGGCTGCGGCATATTGAACGGAGCGACCGTCAAATTGAGCGGTCTGTATTGTCCGAACTCGATATCGCGGTTTGCCGCGACCGACGGAAAGGTGGTGGCGAGCAGGTATCCGATATTCGATCCACAAAATCGCTCGATTACCGTCGATACCGATGCGTTGGGGAAATGGATCATGGCATCGCGGCAGAGCCAGGCATCAACCGCGGGCAAGGCATCGGATATGATGTCCATCTCCACAAAATGGACGCCGGGAAATCGGCGGCGATTCGCAGCTATCAGCTCGCCGACGATATCGCCGCCGACGTAGCGAAAATCGTCGGGAAACTGCATATGCCGCATCCAATTGTAGTCGCCGCAAGGGGCATCGAGGAGCGACGTGATGTGCTTTTGCGCGACCCATGCCTGCAACTCCGCACGAAACGTCTCGGTGCGCGACAGCTGAGAGCCCGAGCCGCTCTTGCTTTCCGGGTTCCCCCACCAGTCGCTGCTGTAAACCTTGGTGAAGATGCCTTTGCGGTCCCCCATTGCCCCGAGAGCTCTTTGATAGATCTCCTGGGACATCCGGCTGCGGATCGATGTTGGCACGGCATCCCGCACCAGCGCGTAGAGCTCAGGGGCCCGCTTCTTCGCCGTCAAGGCGAGATCAGCCAGGATATGCTGGAACATGCTTTTGCCTCCTGCCGGCGATCCGTGCCTACACTCCCGGCTTCGCGGATTCTATGACGCGAGCCCGCGGTGCGGCCGGACCGGGGCGACCTGGTGACGGGAGGGCCGCAGGTACTGATCGGCCAACTGCCGCCTTATCATGATGCAATCGATCTCGATCAGTGTCGGAAAGTGCCCCAAATTGTTGGGAACAAGCGCGCTGATTTCAAATCCGAGGTCGCGGTATAGGGCGATTGCCTCGGTGAAGTCCGCTGAATTCTGATAGATCTTTTTCACCGACAGCTCGCTCTGAAAACCCACGAACTGCTGCAGTACGGCCTTGCTGTGCGTCAAGATCGCAACGTCGAGACCTTGGGTATCGAGCTTCAAGAACGGCCGTCTGAATCCGTGCCTTTGATGATATTTGTCGTAGGCGGATTTCAGCGTGAACGTATCAACCGACGTCTTGCTGGCGATGCTCGTCGCTGCCGCAAACATGTCGGTATCCTCCGCCGTCGGGTCGGAAAACGAGCTGAACTGAGAGGACTTCATGACCTTGAAGATTTGCGCGCCGCCGTTGGCCGTTATGCCGGCTCTTTCGACATCCCATAACTGGTCGGCCCTCGACACCCGCTCCAATTCTTGAAATTCGCACGAAAGAGGTTCGAACGAGATGATCCGCCCTTTGTATTTTGCTTGATGTCGCAGCATGGACGCGTATTGACCCACGTTCGCGCCCACGTCGAACACGCAATCGACCTTGAGCGCCGCAAGAAGCTTTCGCAGATGATCCTGCTCGAACAGGACCGCGAGCTTGTTGCGATCGATGAGCGACAATCTGGCGAGCTTGTCGATGGCCCTGCTGATCATTTTACGGCTCGTTTCGGGACTGCGGGTTGAAGCTGCAGGCTATAGCTTGGCAAGCGCGACATTCTTGCTGACATCCACTTGCCGCCGGGAGCGCTCGCTGGGAGCCGTGGAGCTTGGCCGACCAAACGGCATCCTGCCGACGCTGTCATAGATGAAGCCGTGCTGCGCCATTTCCTCTGGACGATAGATGTTCCTGAGATCGATCACGACGGGGCATGCCATGATGTGCTTCAGCCGGTCGAGATCAAGGGCCCGGAACTGTTCCCACTCCGTGGCGATGACGAGAGCATCCGCGTCTTCGGCACAGGCGTAGGGTGTTTGGCAAAAGGTGACGTTGGACAGCGCCGTTTTTGCCTGCTCCATCCCCGCCGGATCGTAGGCACGCACCGTCGCGCCGTTGTCTTGAAGCGCCGTGATCAACGGAATCGAAGGTGCCTCGCGCATGTCGTCGGTATTCGGCTTGAAGGTAAGGCCGAGCACCGCGACGGTCTTGCCGCGCAATACGCCCCCGAACACGGCCGACACTTTACGGGCCAGGCTGCGTTTTCTCCTGTCGTTGACCGCGACGACCGCCTCGAGAACCCGCAGCGATACGTCGTGATCCTGCCCGGTCTTCACGAGCGCCTGCGTATCCTTGGGCAGGCACGATCCGCCAAAACCGGGCCCGGCATGCAGGAACTTCGCTCCAATCCGGCCATCGAGCCCGATTCCGCGGGCGACCTCCTGTACATCCGCGCCGACCTTCTCGCAAAGATCGGCGATTTCGTTGATGAACGTGATCTTGGTGGCAAGAAATGCGTTCGCCGCGTACTTGGTCAATTCGGCGGTACGGCGGCTGGTATAGAGAATCGGCGCCTGGTTCAGGTAGAGCGGCCGGTAGAGATCGGCCATCACCTTGCGTGCGCGCTCGTCGTTGCTGCCGATGACGATGCGGTCGGGGTGTTTGAAATCCCAGATCGCGGCGCCCTCGCGCAGAAATTCGGGATTCGACACCACCGCAACATCGGCATCGGGACGGGCCTCGCAGATCAAACGCTCAACCTCGTCGCCAGTGCCGACCGGGACGGTGGATTTGGTCACGACAACGGTGAACCCGTCGAGCGCCGCCGCGATCTCGCGCGCCGCGGCGTAGACGTAGCTCAGGTCCGCATATCCGTCACCGCGGCGCGATGGCGTGCCGACTGCAATGAGCACAGTATCGGCCTCGCCGACTGCGCAGGCGACATCGGTGACAAAGCTAAGACGCCCCTGTTGCATGTTCGATGTCACGACATGATCGAGATCCGGCTCGAAGATCGGTATCTCGCCTCTTTGCAGGGCAGCGATCTTGTCGGCATCTCTGTCTATGCAGGTGACGTGATGGCCGAAATCGGCAAAGCAAGCACCGGTGACCAGCCCAACATACCCCGTACCAATGATGGCGATGTGCACTCATAGCCCCCTGTTGTTCGTCACTTGTGTATTGCGTGGCGGCAAACTTTCACCAGCACTCTTCGCTGGCCCCTTAGCTGCCTGTTATTTTCCGACATGAGATCGAGCCGGTAGATGAGATTCGCACCGCACGCGCCATATTTGATGCTTCGGGCAGTTCTCTCCGCGCGATGAAGCGCAGGCTCCCTCCGCGGAATCGACCGCAAAACTGTGCCAACGTGTTCGTGGTTGCCGTCACGCCGTCGTCCTTTGGAATGACGGCGATTGCGCCACCCTTCAGGATGAAGGCATCGTTCACGTTCGCCATCAGCAATGTATCAAGACAGTTCTTGAAGAGATCCTGGTACACCTTGGATTTCTGCGGCAGCTCGCCGGACGACTCCATAAAGATATAATCTCTGCTCTTGGTGCAGCTTTCGGCGCCGGCCGGCGCCGCGAGAACGACGAGCGCAAGGACCGCGGATACTCCCGTCGCGAGGCAAGAACGGAGAAGGTGTTCGCGAGCCCTATGCTTGCACCAGGAGCCACAGCTGGACGCGCGCGTGCAGGCTGGCACCGGG
>DASSJW010000119.1:0-6138 GCA_035690995.1 Xanthobacteraceae bacterium | reverse complement strand
CCAGTACGTTGCCGTATTGATGGCGATCACCGGCTTCCCGAGCCACATCTCGGCCGCGGCAGCCAGCCGGACCATGCTCAGGTTGGTGCCGACCTGGATGATCGCGTCCACATCGCCGGCGCCGTTGAGCGCGATCAGCTTTTCCCGCAGCACATCAGTCGGTACCTCCGCGATCGCCGTCCAGCTCTTGCACTCCAGATAGAGGTCGCGGACGACCTCGAAGCCGGAGTCGGCAAAATAACGTGCGACCTCCTTGTTGGCGACGGGATAATAAGGGGACAGAAACGCGATCCGTTTGACCCTGCCATAGGCCTTCAGCGCCGCGGTGCAGGAGTGCGATCCGATGCTCACGCCGACGCCTGACTCGCGCTCGACCTTGGCATGGAAAGCGTCGGCTCCGGCGGCGCCGCCGTAGAAGGTGACGGCGGACATGCCCATGACCAGATAGTCCGGCGAGCACGTCATGACGCTGCGGACCGCCTCCAGCACGTTCCGACCGATGAGTTCCGTGCCGGCCATGAACGTCTCATTGCTGACCGCCTGCGCGTTCGGCGTGAAAATGCGGCTGTAGTGGTTGGTGACGCCGATCGGCCGCATCATCTCGAAATCCGGCTGGACGATGGTGTTGGTGGACGGACCCAACACGCCAAACTTGCGTCGCCAACCGAGCACGTCTCTCATCGCCGGATCGCTCCCGTAATCGTCATGCGCTGCATGTCGTGGCCGAGGTCCCCTTGAGTGTGCGTGGCATCGACGCGAGGCGTCAAGTTTCGGCCTCAGTCTTGCATCGCGCTGTCATTCGGCGCTCTGCGTAGCAAACGCAGGCCGGTCGTCAAAGCGCAGATCCTGCCCGATTTGGCGCCCGGCACCGAGCGGTTATGATGCGCGTTCACGCAGTCGGCGGTTCCCGCTGACCGCTGACGGCGCGCCGTGGGGTCTCCTTTTCGCATGTCGAACGATTGCGTGATTGTTGTCGGTGCCGGACCGGTCGGTCTTACCGCGGCCCTGGCGTTGGGGCACCGCGGCATTCCCACTGTGCTGCTTGCAGCCGAACCCGAGCTCGTGATGGAGCTGCGGGGATCGACCTTCCATCCGCCGACGCTGGATCTGTTGGACGAGTTCGGCGTGGTGCCGCGCATGATCGACGTGGGGCTGAAGGCGCCGACCTGGCAGTTTCGCGACCGGGAGACCGGACCGGTGGCAACCTTCGATTTATCCCTATTGGCGGGAGACACCAATCATCCCTATCGCGTGCAGTGCGAGCAGTGGAAGCTGATGCGCTTCCTCGAGGAGGAACTGCGCAAGCTGCCCGGCAGCGACATCCGCTTCGGCCATGAGGTGACCTCGGTGCAGCCGGACGACGAATCGGTGACCGTGACCGCGCAGACCCCATCCGGCCCCGTGTCGCTGTCAGGCCGGTACGTGGTTGCGGCGGATGGTGCCCGCAGCGCGGTGCGCCGGTCGCTTGCCGTCGACTTCGAGGGTTTTACCTATCCGGAACTGTTTCTGATCGCGTCCACCGACTTCCGCTTTGAGGACAGGCTCACCGACATCGCCTACGTCAATTACATCGCCGACCCGCTCGAATGGCTGGTGCTGCTGCGGGTTCCCGACCTCTGGCGGGTTCTGGTGCCGGCACCGGACAATTCCGACCGCGAGCAACTGTTGTCGGATGACTCGCTGCAACAGGTGCTGCAGCGCGTGGTCGCACGACCCGAGCCTTACCGGATCGCGCATCGTTCCGTCTATCATGTGCATCAGCGGGTGGCGAAGAGCTTTCGTCACGGCCGCGTCCTGCTCGCCGGCGACGCCGCTCACATCAACAATCCGCTCGGCGGAATGGGCATGAACGGCGGAATCCAGGACGCCTTCAACCTGTCCGACAAGCTCGCGCAGATATGGGCGGGAGCCGATGATCGGTTGCTGGATCGCTACGATCGGCAGCGGCGGACGGTCGCGGTCGAGGCGGTACAGCAGCAGACCAATCGGAACCACCAGATCATCAGCGAACGCGACCCGGAGACGCGGAAGAAATCGCTCGATGCCATGCGCCGGACTGCGGCGGACAAGCGCTCCGCGCGGGAATATATGCTGAAGTCTTCGATGATCAGCAGCATGCGCCGTGCGGCGGAAATCGAGTGAGACTCTGCTTCGGACCCTCAGTCCTTTGCCTGATACCGAGTCTCGCGCTCCCAATAGTCGGGGAAGCCGACGATTCCCTGCAATTCAACGAAGGAAATGCTCGGGGGAGGCGTTGTCTTGGCTCCGGGGCGCATCGCCGCGAGGGTCGCCTGCATCGCCGCGATGGCCGACGACAGTAGCATCACGGGATAGAGGGCGAGCTTGTAGCCGATCTCCTGAAGTTGCGCGGCCGGCAGCACCGGCGTTTTTCCGCCCGGCACAAGGTTCGCCATGCAGGGCTTGTGCATGGCGGTACAGAAGCGTCGCATCTCTTCTTCGGTCTCGGGCGCTTCCAGGAAGATGATGTCCGCCCCCTCCGCTTCGAAGTCGCGGCAGCGCGCCAGCGCTTCGTCGAAACCGTGCACCGCGCGCGCGTCGGTCCGCGCCATGATCAATATGTCAACGCCGGACCGCGCTTCCACGGCGGCACGGATTTTCATGCGCGCCTCGTCACGGGCGATCACCTGCTTGCCGCGGGTATGGCCGCATTTCTTCGGGCTGACCTGGTCTTCGATCATCACGGCCGCAGCGCCGGCACGGGCATATTCAACCACGGTCCGCTGGACGTTCAGCGCATTGCCGTAGCCGGTGTCGCCATCGCCGATCAGCGGAATCGTCGAGGCGGCGCTGCAACAGTTGCGCAGGCTGTCCAGCATCTCGCTGAATGAGATCAGTCCGGTGTCCGGCAGGCCGAGACGGGCAGCCGAGACCGCGAAGCCGCTCATGAATGTGATCTTGTAACCTGCGTCGGCGACGAGCTTCGCCGACAGGGCATCGTAGCATCCCGGCATGATCTCCAGGTTTGGTCGAGACAGCAGGTCGCGCAATTTCTGGGCTGGGGTCACGGGTGCTTTTCTCGTCGGTCGATTGCGGGAGCCGCTGGTGCGGTGGATTTGAGCTCCTGGCGTCTTTGCGCGCAGGCTCGCACAGGAACTTCAAATCAGCAAACGAGCGCGCCATGCCCCGGGCCCGGACGCGCTGATTGCGCTGCCCGGCTATTGGAGTCCGGCAATGCCTGCCGCCTTGATCGCTGCGGCAAAGGATTCACGATCTTTCCGGAACACCGCCTCGCTCTGCTCGCCGGTGAGGCCGCCAGGGACAATACCAAGCTTGGTCAGCCGCTCGGTTACTTCAGGCGACTTGGCCAGTGCGGTGATCTCGCTTCTGATTGTGGTGATGATCGGCTCCGGCGTTCCGGTCGGGGCGAGAAAGCCATTCCAGGACGAGAATTCGAAACCCGGCAGCGTCTCGGACACCGACGGGATGTCCGGCGCCGCTGCCAAGCGGTGGGCCGTGCCGACCGCGATCAGCCGGATGCGGTCGCTGTCGATGTGCGGCAGCAACTCCGATGCGTTGCCGAAATAGAAGTCGACCTGGCCGGACATCACATCGGAGACTGCCTGCGGCCCGCCCTTGGACGGCACCATGACCAGATCGATGCCTGCACGCGCAAACAGCAGCACCGGCGCAAGATGGCTGATGTTCTGCGTACCTGCGACCGTGAAATTCAGCTTGCCTGGGCTGGCCTTCGCGTAAGCGAGGAACTCCGGCAACGTTTTGACGGGCAACTCGCGCTTGATCGCGATCATCTGCGCGCCGGTGCCGACATTGGTGATCGGCACCAGCTGCTTTTCCGGGTTGAAGCTGAGCTTCTGCAGCTGTGGCGTCAGGGTGATCATCGAGGAGGCGGCGAACAGGAGGGTGTAGCCGTCAGGCGCGGCCGCCGCCACCAGTCCCGTACCGAGCGCCCCGCCCGCGCTGGGGCGATTTTCCACCACGAAAGTCTGGCCCAATTTCGCCGACAGATGCTGCGCGCCCAGCCGCGCCATCATGTCGGTGTTGCCGCCGGCCGCGAACGGCACGACCACGGTCACCGGCCTGCTCGGCCAGTCCGCCGCGCGCAGCGGCGCAGCCGTCGACAGCAAAACCGCGACGGCCGGCAAGATCAGAAGCGTTCGACGATGCATTTCATTCCCCAATCCATGTTGCTGACGCCGACTTTGAAAGCGTCAGTCACGAAAAGCAGGTTTCATGCCGTATCTGTTGCCGCCGGCAAAAAACTACGTGAGGATCGTGTGCGGTACAAGGTTCCGCCGCCACGTGACGCACGCGCCGGAGTGTGGACGCGACCCCGCTACTTGCCCAGGATCGCCGACACCATGGCGCGCGGGTCGCGGCTCGGCCAGCGGCCGGTTTCCACCGCATGCAGGAAATCGGCGACATGCTGGTTGAACGCCCCTGGCTCCTCCAGGTTGATGGTATGGCCGGTATTCGGCATCACCACGAGCCCGGCGGTCGGGATCGTGCGCTTCATCAGCAGCGCGGGCTCCAGGCATGGCCAGTCCTCGTCCCCGGTCATGACCAGCGTCGGCACGGTAATGGTCTTCATGCGATCGACCAGATCGAACAGCGACGGCCGGCGCTTCTGCACGCCACGCATGGTCAGCGCCGCACCGCGGCTCGAATTTCCGGCGAGCTGATCGGCGAATTCCTGCCAGCCGCGCGGGTCCTTGTTCTGGAACTGCACGCGCGACGGCGCGAGCGCATAGGCCATCGCCGCCTTGCTCATCCCGACCTCCTCGAAGCGCCGGGCGGCGGCCTCGGTTTCCTCCATGAATTGCGCACGCTTGTCGGCGGACGCGCCATAGCCGCAGCCGCCAATGACCAGCGACAGCGCGCGCTCAGGATAGGTGAAGCCGAAGTGCAGGGTGGCAAATCCGCCCATCGACAGACCGACGATGTGGGCCTTGTCGATCTTCAAAGCGTCCAAGACGGATTTGACGTCGTCGCGGGCGCGCTCCTGCGAGTACTTCTCAACGTCGTCCGGCACGTCGGACGGCGTGAACCCGCGCGCATTGTAGGCGATGCAGCGGTAGTGGCGTCCGAAATAACGCATCTGCGACTCCCAAGAACGGTAGTCGCCCGCGAACTCGTGAACGAAGACGAGCGGGATGCCGCTCCCGACCTCCTCGTAGAAAAGCTTTACGCCGTCGTCGGTGGTCAGATGAGGCATCGCATGTCTCCGCAGCCCGATGGAGGAAATTTCAGATCGACCCCGCACGCGACGAGGCGCCCGCGTCGAGCGTGATGACCACGCCGCTGGTGTTGCTGGATTTCGGCGACGCCAGGAAGGCGACCATGGCGGCGATCTCGGCCGGGTCTCCGACACCGCCACGCGGCAGGGACTTGAACAGCTCGGGCCAACGCGAGGGATCGCCGAACCGCTCTTGCGCCCGCCTGCCCGCGAGAGCCACCACCCGATCGGTCGCCGTGGGACCGGGACTGACCCCGATCACCCGGATGCCGTCGCGCACGCTGCCGCTTCCGAGCGATTCGGTGAAGGCGACAAGCCCGGCATTGCCGGTCACCCCGCAGATATAGTCCGGGTCATTGGAGCGCGCCGCATTGCCGATGATGTTGATGATGGCGCCGCCGCCGCGCGCCTTCATGAGCGGATAGAAGGCGCGCGTCATGTTGATGGTGCCGAGCACCTTCAAATCCCAGGCCGTGCGCCATCGGGCCTCGTCGACTTCGAACAATGTGCCGCCGGGAATGGCGCCGGCGTTGTTGACGAGGATGTCGACATCCGGAAACTGCCCGGCCAGCCGCGTCACATTGGCGCTGTCCGCGAGGTCAGCGGCGTGGGTGCGGACCGCGACCCTGTATCGCCCCTCGAGATGCCTGCGTGCGGCCTCGAGATCGGCGGCACTGCGCGAAACCAGGACGACGTTGCAGCCCTCCGCGGCGAGAGCCTCGCCGACCGCGCGCCCGATGCCGCGCGAACCGCCGGTGATGAGAGCGAGCTTGCCAGCAAGATTCAGGTCCATCTGCTCACACGATCCCGCTCGCGCGCAGTTGCGCGATCTCGCTCTCCGAATAGCCGATCTCGCGCAGAATCTCCCGGGTGTGCTCACCCTGTTCCGGTACCCCGGCGACGATGCTCGCCGGCGTCCGCGA
>DASSJW010000118.1:0-4240 GCA_035690995.1 Xanthobacteraceae bacterium | reverse complement strand
CCGTCATCCTTGCGAGCGCGATCCTGGGAGTCGCATGGCTTGCCCTGACCTGAGGCGGGACGCAGCCATTGACCGTGCACGCCCGCCCGCGAACGGGTGCAGTCAGGTTGGCGATGGCCGCGTGTCTGCTCGGTAGGAGGGTATGAAACGACAGTCGCTCCCGATTATGGGGCACCTGCGCCGTTCAGCATGAACCAGGCGGTCATCGCAGCCTGACGATGGTGCGCTTCGACCGTGATGCCTCGGCCCCGCGACGCCCGCATCCCAAAGGCGTCGGACGTTCGCTCGATTCGGAGCGGAGGTGCGTTCGCCGTGGTCTGTCCCTCCTTCGATCGGCGATGCCGGTGGATTTGATCTCCCGGTGTCCCCGGGTTTGAGCGCCGCGGGCGACGGTCTTCATCGATTGGGCGCAAGGAGCCATTCGCCGTCTTGCGGCGTTTTCTGCCGTTTTGCCGCGGATTTCGCCATCCGCCCTGCGGGGCAGCTCTCTGGCTTTGGCCGGGGCGAAACGGCCACCACTTCCTCGGCTGGGCGGCGCGACGCAGAATGGCGCAGCCTTGCGCTCGATCAATACCGGCGGTGGGCCGCCCGGCTATGAGGACCGCGCGTCGGCCAAGCAAACGCGTGATCGGACATGCACATTTCTGCTTCTCACCGTTTAGGCCTCGGGCAACAGGCGGTGGCGGCGCGGTCGCGATCCGATGCACAGGAGCTGTTTGCCCTGAGCCGCCTGTCTGCGCAGGATTGCTGCAAGCGGGTCGAGTCGGCCACCGGTGGCCTTGAAGCGGAGGAAGCCCGGCGGCGGCTCAAATCGCATGGGCTCAACCTCGTGGCCCGCGAGCGAAAACCGTCGATTCTTCAGGAAATATGGAGCCGCGCGAGAAATCCTCTCAACGCGCTGCTGCTCACCCTGGCCGGGGTTTCATATTTCCTGGGCGACATCCGGGCGGCGATCGTCATTGCCTTGATGGTCCTGCTGGCGATCGGCACCGCCTTCCTGCAAGAGCACCGATCCAACGAGGCCGCGGCGCGTTTGCGGGCCATGGTGAAGACGACCGCCAGCGTGCGGCGCGACGCCGGCGCCGGCGGCAATGGTTATGTCGAGGTTCCGATCGAGACGCTGGTTCCGGGCGACGTCGTGAGGCTGTCGGCCGGGGACATGATCCCCGCGGACTTGCGACTGCTCGACACGAAAGACTTGTTCATCAACCAGTCCGCGCTGACCGGGGAGGCCATGCCGGCGGAAAAGTTCGCTCATCCCTGCGGCGAAGAGATCAACGATCCGTTTGACCTTCCAAACGTCTGCTTCATGGGGGCGAATGTCGTCAGCGGATTCGCGACCGGCGTCGTCCTGCGCACCGGAGCGCACACGTTTTTCGGGCGGCTCGCTGACGAAATAGCGGGGCGGCGCGTGCCCACCGCTTTCGACCAGGGCATCAGCCGCTTCACCTGGCTGATGATCCGCTTCATCATCGTGATGGTCCCGACCGTCTTCTTGATCAACGGCCTGACCAAGCACGACTGGCTGGAGGCGTTGCTGTTCGCGGTCGCGGTCGCGGTCGGCCTCACCCCGGAAATGCTGCCGATGATCGTGACCGTCAATCTGGCCAAGGGCGCCATCGCCATGTCGCGCGCGAAGGTCATCGTCAAGCGTCTCAATGCAATTCAGAACTTCGGAGCGATGGACGTTCTATGCACCGACAAGACCGGCACGCTGACGCAGGATCGGATCATTCTCAAGCGGCATCTGGATATCCGCGGCGAGGAATCCGAGCGCGTGCTTCGATACGCTTATCTCAACAGCCACTTTCAGTCCGGGCTGAGGAACCTGCTCGATGTCGCCGTACTCGAGCATGTCGAGTTGCACCGCATCCTCAAGATCGACCAGAGCTTTGCCAAGGTCGACGAAATTCCGTTCGATTTCACGCGGCGCCGGATGTCGGTGATCGTGTCTCACGGGCAGGACAAGCACGTCCTCATCTGCAAAGGCGCGGTCGAGGAAATTTTCGCGGTTTGTACCCGCTACGAGATCGACGGGACGACGGGCGAGCTCGATGAGAGCCACTTCGCGACCGCGAAGGAAGAGATGGTCGCGCTCAACTCGGACGGATTCCGGGTCGTGGCCGTGGCCTACAAGGAACTGGACACCGGCCAGACGACCTATTCGGTGGCGGACGAGAGCGGCCTGACCTTGCTCGGCTACATTGCGTTCCTCGACCCGCCGAAGGAGAGCGCGGGCGCGGCGATTGTCGCCCTCGCCAGGAAGGGCGTGGCGGTCAAGATCTTGACCGGCGACAACGAGGTCATCACGCGCAAGATCTGCCGGGAGGTGAAGGTCGAGGCCGGCGAGATTCTGCTCGGCGCCCAGCTCGAGCGGATGGACGACAGCGAGCTGGCGGACGCCGCGGAGCGGACCACCGTGTTCGCCAAGCTCAACCCGTCGCAGAAGGAGCGCATCGTCCAGGCGTTGCACCGCAAGGGCCACGTGGTCGGCTTTCTCGGCGACGGCATCAACGACAGCCCGGCGCTCAAGGTGGCGGATGTCGGCATTTCCGTCGACACCGCGGTCGATATCGCCAAGGAATCCGCCGACATCATTCTGCTGGAGAAGAACCTGATGGTGCTTCAGGAGGGAGTGACGGAGGGGCGCAAGATCTTTGGCAACATCAACAAGTACATCAAGATGGGCGCGAGCTCGAACTTCGGCAACATGTTCAGCGTGCTCGGCGCCAGCCTATTCCTGCCGTTCCTGCCGATGGCGCCGATCCAGGTGCTCACCAACAACCTGCTTTACGATTTCTCCCAGACCGCAATTCCGACCGACAATGTCGACGAGGAATATCTCGCACAGCCGCGCCACTGGGATATCAGCAACGTTTTCAAATTCATGGTCTTTATCGGGCCGATCAGCTCTATCTTCGACTACGCGACCTACGCCATGATGCTGTTCGTCTTCGATAGCTGGAGCAATCCCTCCCTGTTCCAGACCGGGTGGTTCGTCGAGTCGCTGCTGACGCAAACGCTGATCATTCACATCATCCGCACGGCGAGAATACCGTTCATCGAGAGCCGGGCCAGCACGCCCCTTATCGCCACGACGATCATCATTTGCTGCATCGGAATTGCGCTCCCATTCACCTGGGCCGGCACCGCGCTCGGGTTCACGCCGCTTCCCTGGCTCTATTGGCCCCTCGTTTTCGGCATGCTCGTGACCTATTCAATTCTGACGCACCTGGTCAAAGTGTGGTTCGTGCGCCGCTGGGGCATGTAAATGGGCGTTCGGCCGTTGCGACGGGTGGGGAGCGCAGTGTCGATTGGCCTAGTCCGGCGTTGTTGTGCCAGGAGCCGATGAGCCCGGCCGGATCGACGACCTCGTCGGCGCGCGCCGAACCGCCGCGCGGGACCATAGCGCCGCTATTCTCCGCATTCGCGCAGGCGCGGCGCGCTATTCCGCGAGCGGAGTCGGGTTGGCGGGTGGCGGATCAATCCCGAATGTGCTGGCCGTCATGCAGGTCATCGAGAAGCTGCCGATCGACGCGACCAGCGCCACCAAAGCCTCCAGCCCCATGGTGGCTTGCGCGGCGGCATAGGTTTCGTCGCACAGACCTTTGTTTGCAAGCAGCTCGCGCGCCACGACGAAGCAGGTTCGTTCGCGCGCGTCGGGCAAATTCGGAATCTCGCGCGCGTTGATCGCGTCGACGACCGCCTGCTCGATCCCGACAGCGAGGGCACCGCGCACCTGGGCGAACCATGGATATCGTGCGTTCCAGTGGCGGGCGACGACGAGGTTGATGATTTGTTGCTCCCGCCGGGACAACGGGCCAGCCGCCAGGCTCGCCCTCAGGTTCTGGCAAGCCTCGAACAATTTCGGCAACCGGATATAGGCATAATACGGCCCGCCCACGATGCCGCTGGATGCCTTGGCTGCGTCGTAGACGCGCGCCTGTTCGACGTTCATGTCGGCGCGGTCCAGGATTGCGATGCGTGCCATGCGGTCTCCCCAAGCCCCGGATTGTGTTTCGGGCGCGAGGCTATCATCGACCTGCGGATGGTGCGAGCCGCAAATCGGGAGTCCGATAAGTGAATGCGGTCCACGACGCTGTCGACCGGCGCGCCCGGTCGGCTCGTTCCCCCAATGCCAAACCTGGATGTGCGTGATCCGCCTAAACCAACAGCGGTTGAAACACGGTGTCCCACGCGGATTCGCAGCGCGCGCATTGCCAATGATGCGCGATCACGC
>DASSJW010000117.1:0-6766 GCA_035690995.1 Xanthobacteraceae bacterium | reverse complement strand
CTTTGCAAGCGAGCGCAGAACGACGCCGGAACGTGCAATGCCTGCAAGCTCGGCCTCGAGGGGATCGTGTTCAAACGGCTTTGATCGCGGTACCAATCCGGCCGTTGGATGGATCCAACAGCGGTTACGTCGACGCTCCCGGTGCCTCCGGCTTCAGATAGACGATGAGGCAGCAACAACACATTCCAAGTCCAACGAGAGGATGCCTAAGGGCGACAATCGCAGCCAGGCCGAAAACGCACAAGGTCACGATTGATCGGATACGCATGATACGCCGCACGCGCGGCGACACCTGATCAAGTGGCGTGCGGTCAATGCACTCCCAGATCAAGAAAATGTAGGTCAGGTTTACCAGGAAGAAGACCGCCGCGTAGAAGGAAACGGGCTGCGGCGCTAATTCGCTCACGGCCATCCACGCGGTGGAGAGCGGAAGCAGCGACACCAGAGATGCGCGAAGTTAAACCACATCAGACGATAAGTCGTCTCGGTGGCATAGCGCATGAGATGATGGTGATTTGCCCAGACGATGGCGATAAACAGATAGCTCACTGCGTAGCTTAGCCATGTGGGCCAGAGCGAGAGTAACGCCGTAAATGTGGGATGCTCCGGCGGACGCAGTTCTAAGACCAACACCGTGATGAGGACGGCGAACACGGCGTCGGAGAATGCGCTCAATCGCTCCGGGGTCGCTCTCTTGCTGAGCACGGTCAGTGCCTTTGCTGTGCGGGATTCGGCCGCAATATAGTATCCCGGCTCGCAAAAAGAACCCTACGGGGAATGCCAATTGGCACACTCCCAATTGGTATTCCCTGTGGGGATTTTGTTGCTTAGCCGCGGGGGTCGGATGAGGCCGGCGAGCAAGTTCGCCCGAGCGTTGGGGTCTCCTGCATCCGGCGGCGCCAGGTCCGTTGCCGTAGCAGAGTCTGTATAGAAATGCTCACTTGGCCGCGCGGTCCTTGGCGCGAAAGAAAATCCTCATCGACGAAAGTTCAACTGCTGATCTCGCTAATGGCGGGATCGTTCCCATATCATTGTCACGGCCGATAGATGCAAACCAGGACGCCGGAAGGCGGCAGACCAACTCTGGTCCCGCCTGCCCCAGAAAGGGCGTGTCGAAATGTTCACCGCTGAGCAATACCGAGCAAAAGCCGCCGAATTCAATGCATTCCTCGCCAACTCACCGCGTTCGCCCAACGAAACGAGTGAGTTTCGCAATCTAGCGCAGACCTACACGACGCTGGCCGAAAACGAGGAATGGATGGCAGTTCATCTCGATAGGACGGTTCAGCGCAGAAAGCCCGGCGACGACGGCGCCGTGCTTTCTGAGGTCGAAGAGCAAATCTTGAAGTGCCTGGGCGGTGCCGTGATGATGCGTTGGAATACGGTTCCCACGAAGCTCCAGAAGGAGCTTTTCGACTGCGCCAGTTCTATCGGCGATTTGCAGCAAGAAGCGCCCCTCAAGAGACAAATAGCTCGCTTCCTGCATGATCATAAGGATGAGCGCACACCGCGGGTGCGCTGAATTGCGAGAGCTGTGAACATGAAAATTGGACAAGTCGCGCCGCTCATGGAGAGCGTGCCGCCGCGGCTCTATGGTGGAACCGAGCGTGTCGTTTCGTACCTGACCGAAGAGTTGGTGCGGATGGGGCACGAGGTGACCCTGTTCGCCAGCGGTGACTCCATCACCGGCGCGCAGCTCGTCGGCTGCGTTCCTACGGCGCTCCGGCTCGATGCCAATATCCACGATCCGATTCCCTACTACATGCTGATGCTTGACCGCGTGCGCGACCGCGCCGAGGATTTTGACATTCTGCACTTCCATATCGACCAGTTTCATTTCCCACTGTTCAAATCGATGGCCAACCGGACAGTCACGACGCTGCACGGCCGGCAGGACATCCCGGACCTCAAGCCCCTGTATCTAGGCTTCTCCAATATGCCGCTGGTCTCGATCTCGGGTGCACAGCGAGAGCCGGTGCCGAAAGCCAACTTCGTGGCGACCGTACACCATGGAATTCCTTCCGATTTGTACGCGCCGAATTTCGTTCCTCGCGGGGGTTATGTTGCGTTCCTCGGGCGCATCTCGCCGGAAAAGCGGCCCGACCGCGCCATCCGGATCGCCCAGACCCTGGGCATTCCTCTCAAGATTGCGGCCAAGGTCGACCGCGCCGACGAAGCCTATTTCCGTGAGCAAATCGAGCCGATGCTGCAGCGGCCCGGCGTCGAGTTCATCGGGGAAATCAACGAGCGCGAGAAAGCGACGTTTCTCGGCAACGCCCGTGCCCTTCTGTTTCCGATCGACTGGCCGGAGCCCTTCGGCATCGTGATGATCGAAGCCATGGCTTGCGGCACCCCGGTGCTGGCCTTTCGCTGCGGCTCGGTGCCGGAAATCGTCGACAACGGGGTGACCGGCCAGATCGTCGACACCGAGGAGGAGGCAATAAGGAAGCTACCTCACGTCCTCTCGCTCGACCGGCGCGCCGTGCGCCGGCGCTTCGAGGAACGTTTCTCCGTCACCCGCATGGCGAAGGACTACGTTCAGGTCTATCGCTCCCTTATGAAGCGGCCTTTGCTGCTCCCGGACGCGGATCGGGACCTCAGCGTGGTGCGCCCGATCATGAAAGCAGAAGTGAACTGATTGGGGCTTCGTGTTGCCCCGGCGCCGGGCGTGATGCCTTCGTTGCCAGCCGTCAAGGGCACCGCCGGCTGCAGCCGGCGGATAGGCTACGGCGGATGACTTCGCCGAGGGCCCGAGGCCGCCGGCCCCATGCCGGGGTCGTCATCTTGAGCCAGTCCGGCGATCGGGCCGGGGCGGTAGATCCTCTGGCAGCAGAGCCATGAAATTCGGATGAGCAATTCTATACAGACTGCCACCGTTAATGGGCGCAAACTTCATCAATGGGGGGCGTTGTCACGGAGGGTGGCGATGTCGAAGTCCAATCAGTTCCGGCAATATGCCGAGGAAGCGATGCGCTCGGCCGATCAATCAAAAATCCAAAAGGAAAAAGAATCCTTCCTCGGGCTTGCCCGCACATGGACCGAAGCTGCGGTGCAGAGCGAACGCATTTTTGTCGTCAGCGGCAGTCCGCCTGAGCACAGGGCCACGTAAGCAGAAGGTCGAAAGAAAACGCGGTGCCTCCTCTCCAGCCTGACCGACCGTTGCCAGCGCCCATCTGGATCTGTCCCATCTGCGAAAAGCTCATGCGTATCGGGACAATCGAGGTCGTGAAAGGCGAGGAGCACACCAAGCTCGCCTGTGTCACATGCGGAACCGAGGCGACGCAAAGCAAGATGCTATTCGATTAGCGGTGATCCGCCGCGACCACACCATGACTGACGAGGCGGTGGTTCGTACCCACTCCCCGATAAAGACCGTCTGGGGATGGTCGGCCCAACTCACCCGCTCGATTGTGCTCAAGGATGGCACTCGGCTTGTCACGCTCGCTGCCGTGCGAAGGTTTATCCTGAAGCAGCCCGAGCATATCCAGGACCGCGGTTCTTGGCATCAAGCCGCTGAGCTGGTGATCCTCGCTGTGGAGCACGGCGGCAGCATCGATGCCGCAACTACTCCGGTGGAAGACGCGCTGTCTTCTGGAAGCGCGGTACGCGCGTCGGTGGCAATGATGTGCGTCGGCGGGGCCTGTTTAAAATGGCCCCTGCCCCCAATCGCCCCACTTCAGCTCGGCGCAGACCGTCATAGACCTCGCCTGAAAGGAGGCCCCCTTGGCCCAACATTCGAAAGAGCGCACTAAGGCCGAAGCCCAGTTCAAGCAGGCGCAGAAGCCACGGCCGGCCCCCCGGCCGACCACGGAAGCCGGACAGGCCACTGCCGATTACGTCGCCGAGGGTCATGCTGTACGCGCAAAGACCGCGCAGTTAAGGGAACTTCGGTTGGCCAAAGAGGCAGCCGACAATGTAACGAAAAAGGGTTCGTCCAGGTAAGGGCGCCCCCTATCGGCCGCAGGGAGTCCTTGATGAGGAAGAGAGTCAAAGCCTCGTTTGATCCCAAAAAGTTTCTCGCCAAGGTGGGCGACGGAAAAGCGATATCCAACTATCGGAAGAATGAAGTTGTCTTCTCACAGGGAGAGGTCGCGGACGCGGTTTTTTACATCCAGCAGGGCAATGTCAAGCTCGTCGTCGTTTCCAAGCACGGCAAGGAAGCCGTCGTCGCTATTCTAGGACCCGGCCACTTTTTCGGCGAAGGATGTCTGAATGGCCATCCACTGCGCATCGCGACAGCTCGGGCGGTCGATGCATGCGTGATTACTCGCTTGGAAAGGAAGACCATGATCGCCGCGATTCATAAAGAGCCGGGGTTTTCTGAATTGTTCATGTCGTATCTGTTGACGCGGAACAGTCGGATCGAAGAGGACTTGATCGATCAATTGTTCAATTCAAGCGAAAAGCGCCTCGCCCGACTCCTCCTTCTCCTTGCAAATTTCGGCAAGGAAGGCAGGCCGGAACCGATCGTGGGAAGGTTCAGTCAGGAAATGCTGGCGGATATGATTGGCACTACACGCTCACGCGTGAGTAAGTTCATGAACAAATTTCGCGACTTGGGCTTCATTAGCTACAACGGCACCATAGAGGTCCACAGCTCCTTGTTAGGCGTGCTCCTGCACGATCAGCCACAGATCAAAGCGAGGGGTGAGGCAATAGACGCAGAATAAGGATCTGCGTACAGCGCGCCATCAGTTCTGTGGCCAGCCGAGGTGGTGGATTCACCCCGGCCGGCGCCACGTGCCGCCCGCAAAGGGCGGGCAAATGACAATCGAAACAACGTCCTTCTGATTCGTTGCCGGGCTAGTGTCAGGCTGAGCGGTGCGCTTAGCTCAAAGGCCGCCCGGGCTTTACACCGAGCGGCCTTGGAGACGAACTGCCGGACTTGCATCCGGTTCCATTCATCGCCGGAATAACGCGTGGAGGCGCGTTCAGTTCCGTGCCCATCGCGCGAGCGTTCCGTCTCGCCCGGAACCGTCACGACGCACACCCGGCCGCCGCAGGCTGGGGCTCGCCTATTAGCGCCACAGCCGCGGCAACGGCGGTAATGCCCGCCAGTGTGTTGGCAACTGCTCATGCGTCCGCCGATCTTCAAAACAATCTTCCCCCGTTTCCATCCCGTACCAGCGTTCGCCGTCCCAAAATCCAATTGTGCGACGCTCGTCCCGATGCGGGGCGAGAATGTGTAAACACGGATTGCCGTTCGCATCCCGGGACGACAGGTTCCCGTAGAACAATTCGACCTGTACCGGTGCCGTTGGCTCCTGGTCTATCGAACGCCATTCATTCATGTTTACCCCTCTCGGACAAAGCTGGACGAGTCGCGGTGATGAGGACGGCAGAACTCACACGTGGGTCAAAAGAAATCCGGCGTACAAGCTGCTAACTACCATCAGGCCGAGAACCAACCCAAACGTGACAATCATTGCCACGTAAAATGTGCGCATGTTGACGTGGAGAAATTCGGTCATAAGGAACTCCCTTCAGACTCCTATATGCGTCGTCGCTCCGGCCGCCTGAGTGAACCAGCTCACTCGGGCTTCTAAACATTCGGGGCGCCAACCGATGCTGGACAAAAAAGAAAGGCCGCCTAAAGGGCCGGTAGATCGACCTGCAACGCCCATACGGGAGTCATGCGACAGGAAAAAGGTCGCGAGTGCTCGCCAGCAAATCAGACAGAATCGAATATGGGAGCCCGGCGCGCGGCAAATCCGCGCAACGCCTGGCCGAAGCGATGCGTCGCGCCCCCTTCGGGGCGGCGTGCGGCTCCAACCTTCAAGGAAGCCCCGAATTGCCAGCCGGCGGCCGGGCTTCTCCTTAGTGTTGGCTGCCTCAATTGGCGTCCTTCCCCAACTAACATTCGCTATTTTGTAAAATTAGGCGCACGGTCCAAGCATCATTGACCGCGGCCCTGCGCCAGGCGTCGATGGCTGAGAGACCATAGCGCTCCCGCCTGTGCATTGGACCCAGCGGAGCGAAACTCATGCACCAGTATCGCATCTACACTTTTCGCGAGGACGGACATTTTTCAACCGTACAACGCATCGAATGTGCGGACGAGAAACAGGCAGTCCAAAAAGCGCAGCAACTTGTGGACGGCCAGGACGGTGAGCTCTGGGAGAGTGACCACCTTATCGCCCGATTTCCCGACCTGCAGAAAACAACAGTGTAAGCGCGCTGCGCTGCACATCCGGGCATCATCAATGACGCGACGTGGGCGCGACGCCATTATGTGCAGGTGAAGTCGCCATGCGGAAGAAGCGCCAACGGCACGACGCGGCTGGAGATTTGCTCGCCTACGATGCACGCAATGTCGCGCCATCGACACAGTCAGCGCGATCTGCGAACGCTTTCCGATCCTAAAGTTACTGTGTCCCTTTGATTTTGAAGTCCGTTGCCCTCGGCGGCGAGCGACGGCCGGCACTGGAAGTGGCTGCCCAGGGAGAATGACAAGGGCATGTACGCCAAGCAGGATTGGGTGCCGAAAGGCCTCGAAGGCGTCTGCATCCCGTCGACCCGGACCCCGACCGACCATCGCGGCACCGATCAACCGCGGCAACTTCGAGAACTAATCCATTGAGCGTCGCTTTCTTCTCGCTATTCAAGAGTTAAAGGCGCATGATGCGCAGATCACCGGCCGGGGCTCTGCCTACAGGCGCCGGTGGCTGAGAGACCGATGCGCTCCCGCCTGAACTAAGGGGGATGCGCATGTTAGCGGTCGACGAAAATCACAAATACGCACGAGATTGCCTCCGGTGGGCCGCCA
>DASSJW010000116.1:0-3942 GCA_035690995.1 Xanthobacteraceae bacterium | reverse complement strand
CACGCCGGTCCGATTCTCCGTCTGGTGCAGACCTTGAGCAAAGAACTGCCGCATGGCTTCGGTATGCGCGCGATCATGCTTGGTGCGGCGCGGCACGATCTGAAAACGGATGCCGGGCAGCGAGAGCACGAGCGCCGTGGCGAGGAAGACGACGAGCTGGCTGAGATAAATGAGCGAGGCTGGCCAGAGCGTGAGATAGATCAGCGGCGCTGGCACCGCGAGCGCGACCGCCGCCGCCCACGCGACCGGCACCATGCGATAGTCGCTCGAATGGCGCGCGATGACGCAGAAGATTTCGCCTGACGTCGTTGTCTCCGCCGCGCGGATGGCATCCACGATTTGATCTTTCTCGGCCTGGGAAATCATCTCGGCGCCCTCACCAGCTTCCCGACGAGCCGCCGCCGCCGAACGAACCGCCGCCCCCGGAAAAGCCCCCGTTGGAAAAGCCGCCGGACGACCCGGAGGACCAGCCCGAGCCCGAGGACCAGCCGCTCGACCAGTCGCCGCGCCCCCTTCCGCGACCGCGGTCCCGCGGGATGGTGCCGACCAGCGTGAGGAACACGAATCCAAACACGCCGAAAACGAGCAGCATGACCAGGATCGAATCCCAGCGCGTCTGCGGCTCGGGCCTTTTGGCTGCACGCTGCTGCCATTCCGCGGCATCACCGCTCAACACACTGATGATGTCGTCGACCCCGCGGGTGATGCCGCCCGCGAAATCCCCGGCGCGAAAGCGCGGGGTGATCGCATTCTCGATGATGAGCCTGGAGACGGCATCGGTGAGCGCACCCTCCAGTCCGTAGCCCACCTCGATGCGGACCTTGCGCTCGTTCGGCGCCACGATCAGCAACACGCCGTTGTTCTTGTCTTTCTGCCCGATCCGCCAATGGCGGCCGAGCTCAACGCCGAAATCCTCGATCGAGGTTCCTTGCAGCGACTTTAGCGTCACCACCACGAGCTGGTCGGTGGTCTTGGTTTCGAACTCGTCCAGCTTCTGCGTGAGCGCCGCCCGCGTTTGCAAGTCGAGGATACCGGCGTCGTCGACCACGCGACCCGTAAGCGCGGGAAAATCGAGCGCCAGCGCCGAGAAAAGGAGGACAAGCGTGAGCAGCGTATTTACCGCGAAGCCGGCCGCAATGAGGGACAACGGACGGTTGGCGGGTCGGGCGGCGGACTCGGTCGGCTTCGACTTACCGACAGGATGCGCACCGCGTTCGCGCAGACGGAGACAGAGAGTGCAACGATGACCAAACATGGTGCTCACCATCGCCCCGAGGCGCCGCCGCCGCCGAACGAGCCGCCGCCGCCGGAGAAGCCGCCCGACGACCCCCTGCTTCCTACCAGCGACAGCATGGCAAGCAGCCGCAGAATCGCCTCGCATAGCGCGCCCGCCAGCATGACGCAGATGAAGACGACGCACATGACGACCAGAACGAACCAGATCGCCGGCCAGATCGAATCGTTGCGAGTGGAGTCGGTGGAGGAGACCGTATCAGGGCGCCGCGCCGCGCGATTCTTCCATTCGTCGGCATCGCCGCTGAGCACACTGATGATGTCGTCGACCCCACGGGTGATGCCGCTGGCGAAATCCCCGGCGCGAAAGCGCGGGGTGATCGCATTCTCGATGATGAGCCTGGAGACGGCATCGGTCAGCGCGCCCTCGACTCCATAGCCTACTTCGATGCGGACCTTGCGCTCGTTCGGCGCCACGATCAGCAACACGCCGTTGTTCTTGTCCTTCTGCCCGATCCGCCAATGGCGGCCGAGCTCGACGCCGAAATCCTCGATCGAGGTTCCTTGCAGCGATTTGAGCGTCACCACCACGAGCTGATCGGTGGTCTTGGCCTCGAGCGCCGCGAGCTTGTCGGCCAGCGCCGCCCGCGTTTGCGGGTCGAGAACATTGGCCTCGTCCACCACCCGACCGCTGAGCACGGGGAAGTCGAGTGCGAGCGCGGGAAGGACAAGAAGGAATGCGACGAAGGCGAGAAGCGCGAGACGCCAATGCTGACGCTTGATCGTACCGCCCCTCTCCCCGGTCCTCCTGCACCGCAAGCCGGACTTGCCCGACTTGCGCAACGTAAGCCGCGACCCGAACAGACTCGGGGCGCCTGAGGCGAGCACCCCGAGTCCGAGAAGCGACCGTGGCGCCCCTCGGAGGTCTCCGGCGGCACTCATCGTACAAATTGCGCGATCAGAACTTCACCTGCGGCGGCGTCTTCACATCCTCCGCCACGGTGAACGTCTCCATCGGCTTGTTGTTCTTGTAGAGCGTCGACGCCCAGATTATGCCGGGAAACGTGCGCAGCTCGGTATTGTACTGCCGCACCGCCTCGATGTAGTCGCGGCGCGCCACCGCGATGCGGTTCTCCGTGCCCTCGAGTTGCGACTGCAGAGCAAGGAAATTCTGGTTCGACTTGAGGTCGGGATAGCGCTCCGAAACCGCGAGCAGCCGCCCGAGCGCGCCAGTGAGTTGCGCCTGCGCCTCCTGAAAACGCTTGAATGCTTCCGGGTTATTGACGACGTCGGGCGGAATCTGCAGCTGGACCTGGGTCGCACGCGCACGCGCGTTGGTCACTTCCTCGAGCACCTGCCGCTCCTGCGCGGCATAGCCCTTCACGGTCTCCACCAGATTGGGAATAAGATCGGCGCGGCGCTGATATTGATTGAGCACGTCCGACCACTTCGCTTTGGCGGCTTCGTCATAGCTCGGAATGTTGTTGACGCCGCAGCCCGCGAGCAAGAGGCCGAGACACACGACCACCACGGGAATGCGGGCAAGACGCAGCACGCTCGGTGCGTAGCTCATGATAGACCTCCGCTAACGACTCCGTGCACAGCAGCACGCAGGCCGCTGCTACAGACTATTCGCAGCCAGCGCAATCCGAAGCGGTGATGCTGACATGGAATCCCTCGCCTCGGCAGTGGCGAAGCATTATAGCAAGGCTGGGGCGGATGTCCGCCGGATGGAACTTCCGGGCGTGCAGGTCTTGAAGCGTCGTTTGTCTTGAAGCGGAGACTTTGGAGCACCGGATGATCGTCGGCCGCCGCATTCTGCTTGCGCTGTTAGCATCTGCCATTTGTTTCGGCCCGCTGGCAGCACAAGACTCCACGCTGCCCGATGCCGCACCCGCGATCGGTGGACGGATCGCTGCCGTTACCGCTCGCCAAGGGATGGTGGTGGCGCAGGAAGGGCGCGCGGCGCATATCGGAGTCGAGATCCTGCGCCAGGGCGGCAATGCTGTCGACGCCGCGGTGGCCACCGGCTTTGCGCTGGCGGTGACCTATCCGCGCGCCGGCAACATCGGCGGCGGCGGCTACATGCTGGTGCACCTCGCCGGGCGCAATATCGACACCGCGATCGACTATCGCGAGACCGCGCCGGCCGCGACCACGCCCGACATCTTCCTGGACGAGCGCGGCGAGGCCGATCCGCGCAAGTCGCGCGATTCGGCATTGGCGATCGGCGTGCCCGGCACGGTCGCGGGGCTTGCGCTCGCGCACACGAAATACGGCTCGGGAAAATTCACGCTGGCGCAGTTGATCGCGCCGGCGGTCCGGCTCGCCCGCGAGGGTATTCCGATCGAGGACGATACCGCGGACTCACTGCCGCGTTCGCAGGCCCGGCTCGCGCGCTGGCCTTCCACCGCGAAGATCTTCTTCGCTGACGGGCGCGTGCTCGCGCCCGGCGCGACATTGGTACAAAGCGACCTCGCCGGTACGCTCGCCGCGATTGCCCGCGCGGGGCCAGCGGCGTTCTACGAAGGGCCGACCGCCGAGAAGATCGTCGCCACGGTGCGCGCTGCCGGAGGCCTGATGACGCGTGACGACCTCAAGAACTATCGGGCGGTGGAGCACGTACCGGTGCGCGGGCGCTATCGCGGCTACGACGTCCTCTCGATGCCGCCGTCCTCGTCCGGCGGCGTGATCCTCATCGAAATGCTC
>DASSJW010000115.1:0-3556 GCA_035690995.1 Xanthobacteraceae bacterium | reverse complement strand
CTCGCCGTTTTCGAGGCGCTTGCGCACGCCGCCGATCGTCCCGAAGGTGAACTCGACCTGGTCGCCGGTGTCGCGCGTGAACCTCGGCGCGAAGTCGGTGGCGACGTATTTCACCGCTCCGGCGGACAAGACCTTCAGCCGGACCGCGGAACGGGCAGCGCTCGCAGCGGGCGTCATCCTACGATCCTCACTTCGCGTCTCCCGCCGTCCATGATATCGAGCGAGGCAGTGAAACCTGCTTATGGCCTCGCGATTGCCGCGTCAAACACTGGCCGCCTGCAAGCGCCGGGATGCTGCAATCGTGCGTCGAGACAACCGGGCGCGGCACCGGAGTGATTACAGGTTGTGGAAAATGCCATCCGTGCCGGCCGCTGGTTTGATATGTCCCGGGCTCGCGCCGCTTGCAGGCTGCGGCTCGTGCCGCAAGGAAATCCACAAAAACGCGAACGGAGGAAGCCGCGATGGCTCGCAGCAGCATCTATGTCGGTGAGATCGCGCATCAGTCGCCCATCCCGAACGCGAGCCGCATCGGCAACATCATCGTCTCCGGGCTGATCCGGGGCGCCGATCCCGCCACCGCCAAGCTCGCGGCCACGCTGGAGCAGCAGTGCGCCTTCATGTTCCTGCACATGCGGCAGGCCGTCGAGGCCGGCGGCGCCACGGTCGAGGACATCATCAAGGTGACGGTGTGGATGAAGGAGCTTCAGCGCAAACCGGTGAATGATGAGTGGGTGAAGATGTTTCCCGATCCGGCCTCGCGGCCGGCCCGCCAGATCATGGAGGTGCCGATGGAAGCGGGCGTGCTGGTGCAGTGCGATTTCATGGCGGTGATCGAATCGTGAAAATGAATTTCGGGATCACCCTTTCGAACCGCGGGGTTCTGGTCGGGCTTTGCAGCGCGCGCGATCTTCTCGTGCTGGCGGATGCGGTCGAGGCATGTGCCGCGATGGACTCGATCTGGTGCGGCGATGCGCTGTTCGTGAACCGCCGCCTCGACGCATTGACGCTGCTCGCGGCCGTGGCGGGACGCACCGAGCGGGTGCTGCTGGGTCCTGCCTGCATGGGATCGTTCGCGCTGCGCAATCCGCTCGTCTTTGCCTATGAATGGGCCTCGCTCGACGTCCTCTCGAACGGCCGCACCCGCCTGGTCGCCTGCGCCGGCGGAGGAGCGGGTCCGCTGTGGGAGGCGGAGAGCGCTGCGATGAACGTCGCGCCGGGAGAGCGGCGCAAACGCATGATCGAGAACATCCACGTGCTCCGTCATCTCTGGACCAGGGACAACGAACCGTTCGTCGGCCAGTTCACGAATTTCTCCAACGTCACGCTCGAGCCGAAGCCGGTGCAGTCGCCATGTCCGATCTGGCTCGCGACCAATGCCGAACGGCTGTCGAGAGGCCAGGCCGATTCCGGCGGATCGGAGGTGGCGCTCTCGCGCGTCGGCACGATCGCGGACGGCTGGATGACGCATTCGGTCAGCCCGCAGGGTTTCCAGCGCTCGTGGGATTTCATCCTGCAGGTCGGCCGCGCCCATGGCCGCGACATGTCGGGCTTCGACAACGTGCTCTATCACCACATCAACGTGAACGATGACAAGGCGCAAGCCCTGAACGACTCCAAGACGTTTCTCGATCTCTATTATTCCGCCGATTACAGCAAGGAGCGGCTGGAATCCTGGCTGACCTACGGTTCCCCGCGGGATTGCATCGAGCACCTCAAGCAATTCAAGGCGTCCGGCTGCCGGCGCATCACCTTTCGCATCTCCACCATGGGCGATCCAATGCGGCAGTTGCGGCGCGTCGCCGAAGAGGTGCTGCCGTTTGTCGATTAGCGGCGGCCGTTTCGCGCCGCATGGGAGCCTGCGGCGCATGCGGGCGGCTGCATGCACGGAACGTCGGCTGGCGTTCCCGGTTGATAGGGAAAAGCCGGAAATCCGCAGGCGCGGCTTTTCGCAATCGCAACCGGGAGAAAACGTCATGAAAACAATCACCTTGCTGCTCGGGGCCGGCGCTCTGGTGGCGCTGTCGGCGGGCACCGCCGGGGCGGGGCCCTGCACCAGCGAAATCGACAATGTCACGAAGCTGCTGGCCTCGAAGGATGCCGGCGCAGGCCCGACGGCGGGCGGGGCGAGCGCGACCACCGGCCAGCATCCGCCGAGCGCGACCATGGGCGCGGCCGACCAGAGCACGGCGGCGTCATCGGCCGCGGCGCAATCGGGCCAACCCCAGCATCCGCCCACCGCCGCAATGAATCAGGCCGCGCAGGGCGGTGGCTCGCCGCCGCAGACGGGCGGCAGCGCCCGCGAGCAACATCCGCCGACCGCCGCTATGACGCAGGCAACGCAAGGCGGCGCCGCCTCGCCGCAGGACGTGCAGAGCCAAAGCCGCGGCGGCCTCACCGCCGCGCAGCAGGCGCAAGGTATGCAGCGGCCGGCGTCCGACAACCTTGCGGCGGTGCAGGCCGCGCTGAGCGAAGCCCGCGGCTTCGACCAGAACGGCAAGGAAGCCGAATGCATGGACGCGATTCAACGGGCGAAACGGCTCGCCGGCTGATCCAGGCGATCTGACATTGGATCGCAGCGAGGATCCGTTGCGCCTGCTTGCGCTCCCGGTGACGCGCTGACCCGTTCTCGTGTCCCGGGCGAATGCAGCGAGCGCGCTTGCGCGAGCGGAACGAGACCCGGGACCCAGCGCAAAAATCGCGAAGCGCCACATCGTTTAAGCGATCCGTCGTGTCGCCCCTAGGTCACCGCAAGTCGGCTTTAGCCGACTTGCGCAAACTATGAGTGCCGATCTCGGGTAAACCCGAGATCGGTGTCTCGCTGCGCTCGCCCGGGACACGAGAGGGCGCGCGCACGACGCGTGCGAAGTCGCGGCGCGCGAACGAACCGTTGGCCGTCATCCCAATTCACGCTGTCAAACAGCGCAGTGTTGTTCGTTCCCGCGGCGCGTTGTTGCGTCCGGGTTTTTGTCCTTGTGATCGCGTCCACCCCAACGAGGGGTGGGCGGAGCGCCGACAGGCGCACTTATGTTGTTGTCGCGTTTGCGAGACGCGACTGATCCGCGCGGGTGAGGCGCGGCGCGTCCCATGATGCGGGACGCTCGCCTCTCGGCGCTCCACCGTGGCGATTTTCGGCCGGGGGCCGCGCTTCCATCTCCGGCATTGCCTCCGGATCCGTACAGCGAGCTCCTCGCAGCCAGGTCGTCGTGCCTGGCGGGCGGTGTCCCGGACCTCCCGAGCCCGCGGTTACGAGCCGCGGCCGCAGGACGCCACTCCCCGCTCCGCCTACAGGACCGTCTCCGGAAGACGCCCCTCATGAGCGAGGAGGGCGAACCCTATACTATAAACCCGTTACGTAGTCAAGAGATATCTTCGTATCGTAGATAAAAAATTTGGCATGGGGAAACGCAATCGCTTTGATCGCGGATCGGCCATAGGGTTTAGGCAGCCCGAGCGCGCGGACCTCTTCGGCATCGCGCAGGCGGCATCCCCGGTTGCGCCAGAAACTGAATTCCCATCTCAACCTGACATCGAGCTCGCGCTCGAACAGGAGGAGGGT
>DASSJW010000114.1:0-3537 GCA_035690995.1 Xanthobacteraceae bacterium | reverse complement strand
CGGCAATCTGGCAGCCTGTGCGCCCGCGGGGATCGGCTACAGCATGTTCCGGTTGGTCTGATCTCCATCCACTTCGCCATAGCCTATTGCGTCGTTGCCACGACTCGTTTGCCAAGGCGATGGATGCGCGGGTCAAGCCCGCGCATGACAGCTTCATAAGGGTCAGCTCTGGTAGAAACTGCCTGGCCCCCCCTGAAGCGCGAGCGAGCACAACTTTCCAGCCACCTCCGACCGCGACTTTTCCGTCGATTTGATCCAGATCAAAGCACCGCCCCGGGCTCCGGAGGGAGAGTTTAGTTGCAACGGTAACTAACGCCCGCTGCAGCTTCGGAGGGGTGGATATGCTCAGGAAGGAGCAGAACGATCTCATCACGCAGACCGGTCCGGGGACCGCCATGGGCCGGCTGTTTCGCTCGTACTGGACCCCGGTCCTGCTCGCCGACGAGCTTCCTGACAACGACGGGCCGCCGGTGCGGGTCAAGGTGCTGTCGGAGCGCCTCATCGCCTTCCGCGACAGCCGCGGCGCCTACGGCCTGATCGACGAGTTCTGTCCCCACCGCGGCGCATCGCTGTGGTTCGGCCGCAACGAAGAGTGCGGCCTGCGCTGCGCCTATCACGGCTGGAAGTTCGACGTGACCGGCCAATGCGTCGAGGTCCCCTCCGAGCCCGAGGCGAGCGGCTTCGCCCGGAAGATCAAGCTGCGGTCCTATCCCCTGGTCGAGCGTGGCGGGGTGCTATGGACCTATATGGGGCCACCCGAGCGCCAGCCGCCGCTGCCGGAATGGGAGTTCGCGCTCGTGCCGGGCGAGCAGCGGTTCGTCTCGAAGCGGCTGCAGGAATGCAACTGGCTGCAGGCGATGGAGGGCGGAATCGATTCCAGTCACGTCTCCTTCCTGCATCGCGGCAACATCAATTCCGATCCGCTGTTCAAGGGCGCCAAGGGCAATCAATACAATCTCAGCGACGCGCGGCCGGTGTTCGAGGTGGTCGAGAGCGCGGGCGGCCTGTTCATCGGCGCCCGCCGCAATGCCGAGAACGGCGACTACTACTGGCGGGTCACCCAATGGGTGATGCCGTCCTTCACCATGATCGCGCCGCGCGGCGGCCACACCGTGCACGGCCATTTCTGGATCCCCATCGACGACGAGAACTGCTGGGCCTGGAGCTACGATTACCATCCCACCCGCGCGATCACCGCGGCGGAGCGCGCGGCGATGGAGGCCGGCAAAGGCGTGCACTGCAAATATGTGCCGGGGACCTACCGGCCGCTCGCCAACAAGGACAATGACTACCTGATGGACCGCGCCGCCCAGAAGCGCGGCGACAGCTTCAGCGGGATCGAGGGCATCGCGATCCAGGACGGCTCGCTGCAGGAAAGCATGGGTCCGATCATCGATCGCACCAAGGAAAACCTGGCCTCCACCGACAACGGCATCATCATGGCGCGCTATCGCCTGATGCGCGCGGCCAAGGAGCTGGCGGAGAAGGGCACCGTGCCGCCGGGCGTGGACGTGGCGCATCAGCGCGTGCGCTCGGCCGCGGTGATCCTGCCGCCGGATCGCCCGTTCAAGGATGCCGCGAAAGAGGAACTCACGGTTCGCGCCGGCGTGGCGCCGGCATCGGTGTGACGGCCGCAGGCGCGGCTCGAGGTCCCGCCCGACTGGAGTGGCAAGATGCGCAAGAGACCAACAGTCATCGTCGCCGGCGGCGGTATCGGCGGTCTGTCGGCTGCACTGGGCCTCGCCAACAAGGGCTGCGACGTCACGGTGCTGGAGCAGGCCGATCGGTTCGGCGAGATCGGCGCCGGCATCCAGATCGGCCCCAACGCCTTTCACGCCATGGACTATCTCGGGGTCGGCGACGCCGGCCGTGCCAAGGCGGTCTACATCGACCGTCTCGTCATGATGGACGGCATGACCGGCGCCGAGATCGCGCATATCCCCGTCGGCGAGGCATTCCGCCAGCGCTTCGGCAATCCCTATGCCGTCATCCATCGTTCCGATCTGCACGGCGTGCTGCTGGATGCCTGCCGCGCCCACGCAAGCATCACGCTGGTCAACCGGCAGCGCGTGGTCGGCTATGAGCACACCGCCGCGGGAGCCAAGGTCAGGACCGAAGCGGGCTCGACATTCGAGAGCGACGCCGTCGTCGGCTGCGACGGCGTGCGCTCGAAGATCCGCGAGCAGTTGACCGGCGGAGATCCGCTGCGCTTGTCCGGCCACGTCGCCTATCGGGCGGTGCTTCCGATCGAAAAGATGCCGGAGGATCTGCGCTGGAACGCCGCCACGTTGTGGGCCGGGCCCAAGTGCCACATGGTTCACTATCCATTGCAGGGCTGGAAGACCTTCAACCTGGTCGCAACCTTCCAGGGCGAGATCGAAAGCGTCGGCGTCAACGAGCCGGGCAACCGTGAGGAAATCCTCTCCCGCTTCGGTCATATCGTGCCCAAGGCGCGCAAGCTGCTGGAAATCCCGACCGAATGGCGGCGATGGGTGCTGGGCGACCGCGAGCCGATCGAGAACTGGACCGAAGGTCGCGTGACGCTCCTGGGCGACGCGGCCCATCCCATGCACCAATATTTCGCGCAAGGCGCCTGCATGGCGATGGAGGACGCGGTCTGCCTCGCCGACCAGGTCGAGCGATGCCAGGGCAATTTCACCAGCGCCTTCCTGGCGTATCAGGAGAACCGCATCGTGCGCGCCTATCGCGTCGTGCTGTCGGCGCGAATGCTGGGGCGGCTCTATCACGCCGAGGGCGTGGAGCGAAAAATCCGCAACTCGGTTCTCGGCGCCAGATCCGCCAATGAATTCTACGACGGCCTGCAGTGGCTCTACCGGGGCACCGGGCTGGCCGCGTGAATGCACGCGAGAGGCTGAAAGGGAGCAGGTCATGCGCACGCTAGCCACCATCGACGAACTGCCCGCGGCCTACCGGCAACGCGTCGGCGCGAAGAATCTGGTGCCGCTGTGGCCGCTGATGCGCGCCGCATTGCCGCACGACAAGCCCATGCGGCGCACGCGGCCGGTCATCTGGCGATACCGCGACGTCCGGCCGGAGCTGCTCGAGGCCGGAGACCTGGCGCCGATCGAAAAGGCCGAGCGGCGCGTGCTGGCATTGGCCAACCCGGGTCTCGGTCTCGAGAACATGCAGGCCACCCCGTCGATCTTCATCGGGCTGCAACTCATCTTGCCGGGGGAGACCGCGCCCAATCATCGCCACAGCCCGAGCGCGGTGCGCATGGTGATCGAAGGCAGCGGCGGCTTCACCCTCGTGCAGGGCGAGAAATGCCCGATGGAAAAAGGCGATCTCATTCTGACGCCGTCGGGTCTCTGGCACGAGCACGGCCACGAGGGGACTGGACCCGTGATCTGGCTCGACGCCCTCGATCTGCCGATCGTGCGTGCGCTCGAAGCGTCGTATGCGGTCGAGGGCGCGCCGCAGGCCGCCCGCAACCAGCCCGACGCGTCGCAGTCGCGCTACCGCCGATCCGGCCTCGTGCCCTACCGCTCGCTCGAGGCGCGCCGCACCCGCTATCCG
>DASSJW010000113.1:0-3984 GCA_035690995.1 Xanthobacteraceae bacterium | reverse complement strand
CTCTTCCGACTCTGCCCCAAGCTGCTCCCCAGTCTCCCGCTCCCGAAAGCGCCGGGGCGCAAAACGCAAGCGATCGCCATTGTTCTTGCGACAACATCGATGTCGTTTCTGAATTTACCAGCAGATCATCTCAGGAAATCGTTGCCGAGTGGGCCATGAGATTTGCAGTCGACCGCATTCGGCCAGGGCACATGAAGTCATTGGGGCTGCGCTTCCGCGACGAAGGTCAGGCGACGAGGAGGAGTACGCGAGTGAGGTGTGGGAACGGTTGGAACGTGGTGGCGATATCGGTTGCTCGGGTGGTAGGCTGTGCGACGACCTACATACGAATTTGGGTCATTGCCCGGTGTTGCAACGCGAACTTGCGCTTGCGGCATCAATGAAATGCGCCTGGGAGGCAACCATGTCGTGCGCGGTCTATTCGCATTTCCGTGATGATATGGGGCTCGGTGTCGCGCGTGTCATTGCACTCGCTTTTTCTTTGACGTTGGTCGGTCTCTCCACCGTCCATGCGCAGGACCGCGCTTTCCAGTTCGGCTTGATTGGCGATACCGGTTACTCCACGGAGGGCATCGAGGGCTTTAAGCGCCTGCTCGCGTCCATGAACGCAGCGGACCTTGCCTTTGTTGTCCATGTTGGCGACTTCGAGAATGACGGCCGAGCCTACACTCGAAACCCATCTGCTGGTCCGATGCCATGTACCGACGAGAGTTTCCAAGCGGTCTACGACTCGTTTCAGAGCATCAGGCATCCAGTCATTCTGACCCCCGGCGACAATGATTGGACTGACTGTCATGGTGTAGTGGCGCGCAAGTTTGAGCCCCTCGAGCGCCTTGCGAAGGTGCGCACCATGTTTTTTCCCGAAGGACGGAGCCTCGGCCAGCGCACGATACCCGTCATCAGCCAAGCCGCCGATCCGCAGCAAGGCAAGTTCCGCGAGAACCTTCGCTGGTCGATCGGCGGAGTGACATTCGTGACGCTTCACATTGTTGGCAGTAACGACAATTTCGGTCGCACGCCGGAAATGGATGCGGAGCATCGCGAACGAAAAGCGGCCAATATTGCTTGGTTGCGCAAGGCGTTCAGCGAGGCCAAGGCCAGCAACAGTCGCGGACTCGCGCTGCTGGCGCAAGCCAATCCAGGCTTCGAGAATTATTGGCCAGCCGCACAGAAAGACACATACCTGCGCGTCCTTCCAGGCACACGCATGCCTGAAAAGGCTGAGGCGACCGGATATGACGAATATATCACGGTCCTTGCCGAGGAGATGGAGAGCTATACTCGCCCGACCGTTTTTCTTCACGGCGACACGCATCGGTTTCGCGTGGACCAACCGCTGTTTAGCGCCAAGGACAAAAGGCGCTTCGAGAACTTCACGCGCGTTGAGACCTTCGGCAGCCCGGATACTCACTGGATCAGGGTGACGGTCGACCCGGCGGACGCCCAGGTGTTCTCCTTCAAGGCGGAGATCGTTGCCGAAAACGTGCGCACTCGCCGCTGAACGAACGCCGCTCGCGAGGCCATCGCGCGGCGCGCGACAGGCGAGAGACATAGTCGCCCATGAAGGAAGCGACGACGTCGCGACGGCGGCTTCGCCGTTGCCCAATGCGTCCGGATAAAACGCGGTCTTTTTTTCGTGCCACACGCCGCCATCTTCGCTGTTGTGCGGCGGTCCGGCGCCGAGAGTCAGTTCGAATCTCCCGACGGTGCCACTGTCAACCCGCGCGGACTGGCCCTGAGCGAATGCTCCGATGTTATTTCCTGACCGCGAGGGCATAGAGGTAGGTCAGGATCGCATGCACGTCCTCGTCGGAAAAGTCGATCTGCGGCATGTCCCTGTGCTTGGAAACCTTCCCCTCGGAGAGCTCCGCCTGCAACTCGCGTGGATTAAACCGGCCATAGATATCGCGCATCGGCGGGGCTGTCTTGAGCGGGCTCTCGCCAACGGCTTCGATGGCGTGGCAGCGCCCGCATTTGTCTTGAAGAATGGCCTTGCCTCGCGCCGCCAGCTGGCCGGACTCGGCGGCCTCCAAGGCTGTCGGCAAGCACAGAAGCAGTCCGGCGCCGAGACCAAGGCCCCGCAAGGTGAAACGCGCTGACATGTGTCCAGGCCTCCTGAAAGGCTCGCGCGTTGTCTTGAACGACCCGCGCAGGGAACGAGAATTAATGTCAATCCGCCCCGGCGAATTGATGAAAATCAAAGTGCTGATAGCGATCGACTGCCGGTGTCGACTTACCGGGTTTTGACTCCAAGAGACGTTCAGATGGGTCTTGCCCCGCTCCGCAATTCCAACCACCGTGACCGACAGCCGGCAGCGCCGCTCATGACCCATGCTAACATGCTCCGTGGCGTCCAGATATGTCGGGTCGCAACCGGTTGACGGGATGGTGAGGCCGGCCGTGCCTTCGATGCCACGGCTTCTGTACGTCAAGCTGCAAAAACACGAGCCGCGCAAACGCGGCGCGGCAACGGGAGGATGTACAATGGACCAACGGTGCACGATCTGGGTCGCGTGCTTGTCCGCGCTCCTATATCCGGTGGCGTCGGCCTGGGCGGACCCGCCCAAGCTCCCGGTCCCAGCCTTCGATCAGTCGGCCGTTGGCCAGCGCGGCTATTTCTACGTGGGCGGCCAATATATCGGCGAAGACGGCAAGAACATCATGCGCGGCCAGGTCTACGTCGAGGTGGTGGCGCCGAAGGACGTGCGTCACCCGTATCCGCTGGTGCTGATCCATGGCAACGCGCAGACCCCGACGAACTGGATGGGCACGCCGGATGGTCGCAAGGGCTGGGCCGACTTTTTTGTCGAGCAGGGCTACATCGTCTACATGATGGAGCAGCCGATGCGCGGCCGCTCCGCATGGCATCCATCCGACGGTGCCACGCGCATGTTCAGGGTGGACGAGGAAAAACGGCTATTCACCGACAACGCGCGCTCCGCAAACTGGCCGCAGGCCAAGAAGCAGACCCAATGGCCGGGCGAAGGTCCGGGCAAGGGCAGGAAGGGCGATCCGGTGTTCGACGCCTTCTACGCCACGCAGGTGGAAGCGCTCGCCTCGCTCGAGGAGACGGAGAAGGCCAATCAGGCGGCGGGTGCGGCACTGCTTGATAAGATCGGGCCGGCGATCCTGATCACCCACTCGCAGGCGGGATACTTCAGCTGGTTGATCGCGGACGCACGGCCAAGGCTGGTGAAGGGCAATATCGCCATCGAGCCGCCCGGGCCGCCGATCGAGAACGTGCTGTTCGCCACCGGCAAAGGCCGGGCCTGGGGCCTGACCAATATCCCCATCACCTACGATCCGCCGCTCACCGATCCGAACGACCTGGCGGTCGTCAAGGAGGACAAGGCCGATGGCCCCGACCTCTCGATCTGCTGGATGCAGAAGCCGCCGGCGCGCCAACTGGTCAACCTCAAGGGCATTCCGACCATGATCCTGGTGTCCGAGGCCTCCTATCATGCGGTGTTCGATCACTGCACCGCGAAATGGATGCACCAGGCGGGTGTAAAGACCGATTTCATCCGGCTCGAGGATCGAGGCATCAGGGGCAACGGTCACATGGTCATGATCGAGAAGAACAGCCTGGAGATCGCCAAGCTCCTCGACGATTGGATGCAGAAGAACGTGAAGTAATCGGAGCATGGCGGTGCCGCCGCCTGTTCCTGCCGGAAACTGACGCCGGATAGATCGGTCGTGCAGCCCGCCTGCACGAGGGCATTTTCCGCCGGTGCTGGACCCTGACGAGGTGTCATGCGCGGGCTTGCCGCCGCGCGCACCCGTCTCCCTGGCTCGTCGGCAGCCTCTTGGCGCAAAGACGATGTGTCAGATAATCCGCGGCTATCGGAACGGTTGCGCGATACCGTTTGGAAAGAATCTCCACCGGATTTCCAAAGAAATTCAAGACGGGCTGGAGCCGGGCTCCAGGTTTGACGCCGCGTCTGCTGCTAAGCCCCTCAGAAGCGCTCCATTGAAATTTTGCTT
>DASSJW010000112.1:0-3394 GCA_035690995.1 Xanthobacteraceae bacterium | reverse complement strand
GACCTACAACTTCATCAATCCCTCCACCCAATATCAGAACGGTGTCGATTTCCATCTGGATTGGGACGCGTCGCGCTTGCTGACCAAGCAGCTCCAGATCGGCCTGGTGGGCTACCTCTACAACCAGGCGAGCTGTGACGGCGGATCGGGAGATCGGGTCGGTTGCTTCCAGTCGCGGGTCGCGAGCGCTGGCGCGCAGCTCGGCTATACGATTCCCATGGGCGAGTTCGACGGCAACGTGAGCGTCAGGGCCTACCGGGAGTTCGCCGCGGCGAACCGGCCGGAAGGCTGGAACCTGTGGCTCAGCTATACGCTGTCGCCGGCCGATCCCGCGCCGGCGCGAGCAGCGGCGACGCGGCGGATATACGCAAAATAATAATCCGAAACGCTCGCTTCATCAGATCGGCCAGCCCGGCCTCGACACCGAGCAGGCATCGCCGCGATCAGATCGCGATCGCGGTGGCGTCGTAGTTATACAGCCAGTCCATCCGCTCCCGCAGGCGGATCTGCTGCCACTCCCGCGCGACCTCGTCGGCAATCCGGTCCTTGTCGGCAAGATTCGGCGCAAACGCACTCGCCTTGTTCTCGCTGGCCTTGCGGACAACCATCGAGGTGCGCTCCCTTCGGATGTCCTCGTAGCGGGCGAAGGCTACGCCCGGCTCGCCGAAATATTTGTCGAGACAGGCCGCGACGACATAGCCGTCCTCGATCGACATCACGCCCCCCTGGCCCAGGAACGGCAGCGTCGGATGGCACGCATCACCGAGCAAGGTGACGCGACCCTTCGACCAGGCCGCCATCGGCTCGCGGATCATCATCGCCCATTTGTAGGGCGTCTCGATCTGATCGATCATGAGCTGGACGTCGGCGTGCCAATCGCGGAAATCGTTGCGCAGCTCCTCCCTGGTGCCCACCGTGGACCAGGACTCGACCTGCCAATCATCGCGCTCCGACATGCTCACGAAGTTCATGATTTCGCCGCGGCGCACCGGATAGTTCAGCACGTTGCCGTGCGGGCCGAGCCAGTTCATTCCGACCATGCGGGCGAGACGGGGCGGCAGCTTCTCCATCGGGATCAAACCGCGCCACGCGATGCAGCCGGTGAACACCGGCTTGCTCGGCCCGAACAGGCAGACGCGGACGCTGGAATGAATGCCGTCCGCGCCGATCACATAAGGCGCCTTGATGGCGCTGCCGTCATCGAACATCGCCTCGGCGTGCCCGGCGTGGGAGGTGACGGAGACGCAGCGCTTGTTCAGCGTGATGGCGTCGGACTTCAGCGAGCGGACGGCGCCGGCGAGGAGGCCATGCAGGTCGCCGCGGTGAAGCATGAGATGCGGCGTGCCGAATCGCTCGATGCTTTTGTCGCCAAGATCGAACCAGTTCCAGGTTTCGCCGGTGCTCCAGTGCCGCAACTCGCGGCGCTCCGGCCGAACTTGAACTTTACCGAGGGCCGCGGCGAGGCCGAGCGCAAACAGGACGCGCGTGCCGTTGGAGCTGATCTGGATGCCGGCGCCGACTTCCTTGAGCTGGTTCGACTGCTCGTAAACCTGGACATCGATGCCGCGCTTGAGCAAGGCAAGCGCCGCCGTCAATCCACCGATGCCGGCGCCGACGACGACGACGACATGTCTCGACTTGCTCATGGGCGGCTCCGCACCTGGTGTAAACTGGCTTGGCCTGGACTCATTGGGATTTCACGCCGGATGCCTTCACCACCGCGGTCCAGCGCGGAATTTCCGCCGCGACAAAAGCCGCGAAATCCCGCGACGAGCCAATTCTGGACTCGAAGCCGAGCTTTCTCATGCTGGCGATCATTTCCGGGGATTGCAGCGCCTCGTTGATCGCGGCGTTAAGCTTCTCCACGACGTCGGCGGGAGCTCCAGCCGGCGCCCACATCCCGGCCCAGAATTCCAGCGACAGCGCGTCCAGCCCGAGCTCCTTCATGGTGGGCACGTCGGGCAGGTCGGGATTGCGTTCCGGGCTCGACGTGGCCAGCGCCTTGATCCGGCCCTCCCGAATGAGCGGCAACACCGTCGCGGGTGTCGGCCAGTAGACATGGATGCGGCCGCCCAGCATGTCGGGAATGACGAGCGCGCCGCCGCGATACGGAACGCTGGTGATATCCAGCCCGTGCAGGCGATTGAAATATTCGGCGAGGAGTTGAGACACGGTCCCTTGCGCGAAACCAAGACTGAGCTTGCCAGGATTGGCCCTGGCATAGGCGACGAATTCCTCGACCGTACGGGCGGGCACCTGTGCGTTGACGGCGAGCAGGCAGGAGTTGCGCGCAATGAACGCAATGGGCGTGAAATCCTTCTCCGGATCGTATTCGATCTGCTTGTTCAAGATCGGCTCGATCACGAGAGCCGAGCTTGCGAACAGCAGCGTATAGCCGTCAGGAGGCGCGACCGCGGCCGCCTTGGAGCCGATCGTCGTGCCCCCGCCGGGCTTGTTGTCGATGACGACAGCCTGGCCAAGCCTGCCTTGCAGGTGCTGCGCCAGCAGCCGCACCATGACGTCATTCGGGGAGCCCGGCGTGTAGGGCACGATGATGCGAACGGGCTTGCTCGGAAAGCCTTGGGCATCGGCCGCCGGCGGCGCCGCGACCAGCACGAGAGCCGCGACGGCGACAATCGATGCGAATTTTGCAGCCGCGGATCGGCCCATGCCTTGTGCTCCGTGCGGGATATTAGCGGATTTCAAGGCCTGAAGGAGCGCCTCAAGGCCGCCAATCCGAAGCGGCCTGGCGGCTCACCACGCGGGGCTATTTCAGTTTCGCCAGCGGCTTCGCGATGGCACGTACGTTGTCGACATAGAGCTGCGCGGGCGGAGTGAGGGTCCGATTCTTCAAGGTGATGATCCCGATCGGCATCGGCGCGTTGGGCAATGTCACGGGCAATGCTTTCAGCGGCGGATTTCTGCCGGGAACCCTGAGCATGAAGCCCGGAAGCACGGTGAGGAATCGCCCGGTCGCGAGCAGCTCGTTCTGCACGTTGGTGGACAAGGTGCTGACCGTAAGACGCGGGAGCTCATGTCCGCTCGCCCGAAAGGCATCGGCGATCATCGAGCCGAAAAAGCTATCGAACGGATAAAGTGTCCAAGGCTCATTCGCGAGCTCGGCAAGCGTGAGCTTGCGGCGGCGCGTCAACGGGTTCGTTGCCGCGGTTACCACGGCGAACGAATCATGGAACAGGATTTCCGCGCTGAGCTCGTCGGGCAGGCGACCAATGATTCGAGAAACCGCCAGCTCGACGTTGCGCTCAGTCAATTCTCGGTAGAGCGTTCCCGTGTCGCCGGCGACGACATGAAAGAACATGCGTGGATATTGCCGGACCAGCCGATCGATGGCCGGCAAGACGATGGCCATGGCAACCGGCTCGGTCGTTCCGAT
>DASSJW010000111.1:0-3236 GCA_035690995.1 Xanthobacteraceae bacterium | reverse complement strand
TACGATTGACTATCGCTATGCTGATAATCACCTGGAGCGGCTGCCCAGCTTGGCCGCCGACCTGGCGCGCCGCCCGGTCAATGTGATTGTCGCCAACAGTCTGGCGGCTGAGGCAGCCAGGGGGGCATCACGAGCACGATTCCGATCGTTTTTGTAACGGCCGACGATCCGATTACGCGTGGCCTCGTGGCCAGTCTGAGTCGACCGGGTGGCAACCTGACCGGTCTGACATTTTTCGGCGGCGGTTTGCTCGACGGCTGAATTCGATCAGGCCATCGACTGTATTATTTGTGGAGGGCTGGGGAGCGACTGGAGCGAGCGCTGATCGGAGGTCCGTTTTCGGGGGCAAAGCGGAAAATATTTGCTCGTCCTGAGCCTTTCCGATTTTGAACCCGACTCGGACATCGGCAGCCGAATTTGCTGTCATGCACAATGGTGCTGCTCACCTGACGGGTGTGGTAGGGTGCGACCCTCGCTGGGGACGACCCATGAGGCGACGTGATTTTCTCCCGCTACTCGGTGCTGCCGCGGCGTGGCCGCTGGCGGCTCAGGCGGAGCAGCCTGGGATGCCGGTGATCGGATATCTCTATACGGGGGCGGCTGACACTAGCGCGCATCTCGTGGCCGCGTTCCGGAGCGGGCTGGGCGAAGTGGGGTACATTGAAGGCCGGAATGTCACGTTTGAATACCGCTGGGCTCACAACGAAAATGATCGCTTGCCGGAACTGGCAGCCGACCTCGTTCGCCGCAACGTTGCGCTAATCTTCGCCAGCGCGCCTGTGGCTGCCCAGGCTGCTAAAGCCGCGACTACAACAATTCCGATCGTTTTCCGCGTCAGCGGAGACCCGGTCGAATTTGGCCTGGTGGCCAGTCTCAACCGTCCGGGCGGCAATATGACGGGCGTCCATGCCATGAGTTGGGAGGTCGATAGCAAGCGGCTTGGACTTTTGCATGAGCTGCTGCCGGAGGCCACGCGCTTCGCGGTGCTCGTGAATCCGAACGATCCGAACTCTGACCACCTCACGAAAGAAGTGGAGATCGCGGCGTCGGCCATCCATCGGAAAGTTGAGTTTTTTCCCGCTCGAAGCAGAGGCGAAATCGACCTTGCATTTGCGAGGCTTGTGCAGAACCGGCCTGATGCACTTCTCGCTTCTCCGCAGAGCTTGTTCGTTAACCGTCGCGTCCAGCTCGTCACCTTGGCCACTCGTCACATTCTGCCGGGAATTTATCCGCAGCGTGATTTTGCTGAGATCGGCGGATTGATGAGCTATGGGGCGAGCGCTCCTGACCAGTTTCGACAAGCCGGCATTTACGCGGGCCGGGTTCTTAATGGTGAAAAACCTGCCGACATGCCAATCCTACGCGCGAGCAAGTTCGAATTTGTGATCAACTTGCAAACGGCAAAAACCCTTGGCCTTACCGTGCCACCGACCCTTCTCGCCCGCGCCGACGAGGTGATCGAATGATGAAGCGGCGCGAGTTCATCTCGCTTCTGGGCGGCGCGGCGACGACGTGGCCGCTCGCGGCGCGCGCGCAGCAGCCGACGATGCCGGTGATTGGGTTTCTTCACAGTACGTTCACGTTCGCCGATGCCGCGCCCCGGGTGGCCGCGTTCGGTCAGGGATTGAAGGAAGCGGGCTTCATCGAAGGCCAGAACGTCGCAATCGAATACCGCTCAACGGAAGGTCAAATGGATCGGTTGCCGGTTCTGGTGGCGGACCTTCTTCGCCGGCAAATAGCCCTGATCGTCGGCAATACCCCTACGGCGCTCGCGGCCAAGGCCGCAACCATGACGGTGCCGCTCGTCTTTGTGACCGGAGGCGACCCGGTCCGTCTCGGCCTCGTCGCCAGCCTCAACCGGCCCGGTGGCAACGTCACCGGTGTCAGCTTCATCGCGTCGGAACTTGGGGCGAAGCGGCTTGCGCTATTGCGTGAGTTGCTGCCGGGAGTCGCGCGCATTGCCGTGCTCGTCGATCCTAAATGGCCCCTTACGGAACGCTTTGTCTCAGAGCTGCGGGCTGCGGCTTCGGCCGCTGGGCAGCAAATTGAAGTCCTCCATGCCAGCACCAGCCGCGAAATCGAGACCGCCTTTACAGCGCTTGTCCAACGTGAGCTTGGCGCGCTGCTCGGCGGCACTGGTGCGTCCTTGCAATCTCGTCGAGAACAGATTGTCGCGCTGGCGGCCCGACATAAAATTCCCGCGATCTATGTCTTGCGCGATTATGTCGAGGCCGGCGGTTTGATGAGCTACGCGCCCAGCATTACTGATGCATATCGTCAAGCCGGTATTTATGCCGGACGCATCCTCAAAGGCGAGAAACCGGATAATCTGCCGGTTATGCTGCCGACAAAGTTCGAGCTGGTCATAAACGTCAAGACCGCTAAGACGCTCGGCGTCGAGATTCCAGATAAGCTGCTCGCGCTCGCCGATGAGGTCATCGAGTGAGTTACGCACCGGCCTTTCGGCCGGCCCTGGAGGATGATAACCGGCGTAAGCTAGCGCGATCTTGGCTTTGAGCGTACTTACCGTGATTGGCAGGCGTCCCATGGCCCCTCGTTTTCTTTATAGGCGACGCGAGTTTATCACCCTGCTCGGCGGCGCGGCTGGGTGGCCGCTCGCGGCAAGCGCTCAGCAATCGGTGCGCGAACTTCCCCGAGTCGGGGCCATCTTCAACTCACGGAGTGAGAACAACGAGGCCTTCCGTCATGGTCTGATCGAAGCGGGATACGTCGATGGCCGGAATGTTGTGCTGGAGGAGCGGATCATAGGTCCTGCGCAGGACCGGGCTGCCGAGATCGCCCGTGAACTTGTCGTCCTCAAGTCCAAGGTCATTTTCGCCGGTACCCCGTACGCAATTCGCGCGGCAGTGAAAGCCACAAGCACGATTCCGATTGTCGGCGTGGATCTGGAGTCCGACCCGGTGGCGAGCGAGCTGGTCAAGAGCAACGCCCGTCCGGGAGGCAACTTCACTGGATTTTTTCTGGATATTCCTGACCTGGGCGGCAAACAAATTGAGTTGCTGATGGAGGCGGTAAAGTCGGTTTCCCGTTTGGCGATCATATGGGATGAAACGATTGGCTCGGTTCAGTTCCGCGCGACGGAAACGGCCCCGCGGCCCGCCGGCGTCACGTTGCAATCGCTTCCGATCCAGCGAGCCGAGGACTTCGGCGCAGCCTTGGAGCGTGCGACGCACGAACAAGCGCAAGGGCTGGTTCTGCTCTCCTCGCCTTTGATT
>DASSJW010000110.1:0-5006 GCA_035690995.1 Xanthobacteraceae bacterium | reverse complement strand
GCTCGGCGCCCCGATCGGCTCGGGGCTCGGCATCTGCAATCCGCATCTGATCGAGCTGATCTGCGCGCGCTCGCCGGTGCCGGTGGTGCTCGATGCCGGCATCGGTACCGCCTCTGACGCTGCGTTGGCCCTCGAGCTCGGGTGTGCCGCAGTGCTGCTCAACACCGCGGTCTCGAAGGCACGCGATCCGGTCGCGATGGCCAAGGGCATGCGCGCTGCCGTCGAGGCCGGCCGGTTGGCCCGTCTCGCCGGGCGCATACCCAAGCTCGCCCACGCCGAGCCGTCGAGCCCGCAATTCGGTCTCGTCGGGACCTAGCTGTGCCCGGCGCGGCCCACCGCTCATGAAGCTGCCCGACCCGCCGCTGCTGCTCGTCACTGACCGGCATCAAGCTCGCCTGCCGCTCGTCGATGTGGTGCGCGCGGCGCTTGCGGCAGGCTGCCGCTGGGTCAGCGTGCGAGAAAAGGATCTTTCGGACGAGGATCAAATCGCGCTGGCCTTGACCCTGCTGCCGATGGCGCGGCGGCACGGCGCACGCCTGACGCTCCACGGTCACGCCGCATTGGCGAAGGCCTGCGGCAGCGATGGTGTTCACTTGCCCGCGGGCGGCAACCCGGCCGCAAGCCGCGCGCTGCTGGGACCGGAGCGTCTCATCGGCGTCTCGCTCCACACCGTGACCGAGGCCGAGGCGATCGATCCTGATGTGGTCGACTATGCCATTGCCGGTCCCGCCTTCGAGACGCCGAGCAAGCCCGGCTATGGCCCCGAGATCGGCCGCAAGGGACTGGCCGAGATCGCGCGGGCGGCTCCGGTACCGGTTCTGGCAATCGGGGGGCTCAATGTCACGCGGGCGGCGGAGGTGCTGGCGGCCGGACCCGCCGGCATCGCCGTCATGGGTGGCATCATGCGCGCGCGCGATCCTGGCCAGGAAATGAGAGCTCTGCTGGCGGTGGTTGCGGGATCGCGGGGGGCATGACCCTGCGACCAGCGATGGCTCCCGTTCGACCTAGCCTCGTCCGCGATAAGGCGCGACGCCCTGGTCGGGCAGCCACACGCCGGCGGGTAACTTTCCGGTCTGCCAGAACACATCGATCGGCATTCCGCCGCGGGGATACCAATAGCCGCCGATGCGCAGGAATTTCGGCTTGAGCAGCGCGGCGAGCTTTTTGCCGATGGCGATCGTGCAATCCTCATGGAAGCCGCCGACATTGCGAAAGCTCGCGAGGTAAAGCTTCAACGACTTCGATTCGGCCAGCCATTTTCCCGGCACGTAGTCGATTACCAGATGTGCGAAATCAGGCTGTCCCGTGATCGGGCAGAGGGTCGTGAATTCCGGCGCGGTGAAGCGGGCCACGTAGCTCGTGTCCGGATGCGGGTTGGCGACCCGGTCCAGCACCGCCGCCGCGGGCGAGGCGGGGAGGCGGCTCGGCTTGCCGAGATGACGAAGTGCCCTGGCCATCTTGTTCATTCCCGTCGGGCAGACCGCGCGCCCCCTTCTTGCGGGCTGAAAGCAGGGCTCTGGATGCCCTGCTTTCACGGGGCATGACAAGGGCGTTGTCGATCTGTAGAAGCCCCGCCAACCCCGCGATCCAATGGACCCCCCATGACCGCCATCACCGATATCATCGGCCGCGAGATCCTCGACAGCCGCGGCAACCCGACCGTCGAGGTCGATGTCGTGCTCGAGAATGGAGCCAAAGGCCGCGCGGCCGTCCCCTCGGGGGCCTCAACCGGCGCACATGAGGCGGTCGAATTGCGCGATGGCGGCAAACGCTATCTCGGCAAAGGCGTGCGCAAGGCGGTCGATGCTGTCAACGGTGAAATTTTCGACGCCGTCGGCGGCATGGACGCCGAAGCGCAGGTCAAGATCGACGAGACGCTCATTGCCCTCGACGGTACTCCCAACAAGAGCCGCCTCGGGGCCAACGCCATCCTGGGAGTTTCGCTTGCTACGGCCAAAGCGGCGGCGGCGAGCCTTCGCGCGCCGCTCTATCGTTATGTCGGCGGCACCTCGGCACGCCTGCTGCCGGTGCCCATGATGAACATCCTCAACGGCGGCGTGCACGCGGACAATCCGATCGACTTCCAGGAGTTCATGATCATGCCCGTGGGGGCGGCCTCCTTTGCCGAGGGATTGCGCGCTGGCTCAGAAATTTTCCACACGTTGCGCACGGCGCTCAAGGAGGCCGGCCACAACACCAATGTGGGCGACGAGGGCGGCTTCGCTCCGAATCTGCCGTCGGCCGATGCGGCCCTCGATTTCGTTGTGAAGGCGATCGAGAAAGCAGGCTTTGCCGCGGGCAAGGACGTCATGCTCGCGCTCGACCCCGCCGCCACGGAGTTCTTCCAGGACGGCGCGTATCACTATGGCGGTGAGGGCAAGATCCGGTCGAAACGGGAGCAGGCGAACTATCTGGCCGACCTCGTCTCGCGCTATCCGATCGTCTCCATCGAGGACGGCATGGCCGAGGATGACATGGAGGGCTGGAAGATGCTGACAGACCTGATCGGCGACAAGTGCCAGCTCGTGGGTGACGATCTGTTCGTGACCAACGTCACGCGACTTGCCGAAGGTATCAAGCGCGGACTCGCCAATTCGATCCTGGTCAAGGTCAACCAGATCGGCACGCTCACCGAAGCGCTGGCAGCGGTGGAGATGGCGCACAAGGCCGGCTACACCGCCGTCATGTCGCATCGCTCCGGGGAGACCGAAGATGCCACCATCGCCGACCTCGCAGTCGCCACCAATTGCGGGCAGATCAAAACCGGTTCGCTCGCGCGCTCCGACCGCACCGCGAAATACAACCAACTGCTGCGCATCGAAGAAGAGTTGGGTAACCAGGCGAAATACGGCGGCCGCGCGGCGCTTAAGGCGTTGCGCTGATTCCCAAACGAGAAGTGACGTCGGGGCCGCCTCCGGAGCGCGGATTCCGCCGCATTAAAGCGGTTTTAACGCCGGCGGCGGCATGGTCCGGGCATGGTCACCCGCAAGCGGTTCCGCACGGTCCTCAACGCGCTGGCGCTTTATACCATGGCGGCGCTGGTGATCGGCTATTTTGGGGTCAATGCCTATTCCGGCAATCGCGGGCTGCGGGCGAAGCAGGATCTCGACCAGCAGATTGCGCAACTGAGCGGCGAGCTTGCGGGTCTCCGAGCCGAACGTGGGACCTGGGAACGCCGCGTCTCGCTGCTGCGGCCCGACAGCATCGATCCGGACATGCTCGATGAGCGTGCCCGGGCACTGCTCAACTACGCCGATCCGCGCGAATTGACCCTGCGCCTCAAGCAACCCTGATCGCCTTTCCCTGCGTCTGTGCGCCGGTTTGCCAATCCGGTTCCGGCCGCTTATGTCCTGCCGCAAAGGGACGCGCCCCGCGCCCCCATCCGCTTCCGCCCTGCGGTGATTTCGGCTATGGGGAAAGCGGCCGCCTCACCGACGTATCGCCCACCCCCGAGGAGAAAAATGGCCGTTGCCAGCAACAAACCAGCGGCCCAGCCCGCCGCCCCGCGCCGGGCGTCCGCCGAGCATGTCGCAGAGGTGCCCGAGTTCAACCAGGAACAGGAGTTTCGCGCCTATCGCGATATGTTGCTCATCCGCCGCTTCGAGGAGAAAGCCGGGCAGCTCTACGGCATGGGGCTCATCGGGGGCTTCTGTCACCTCTATATCGGCCAGGAGGCCGTCGTCATCGGCATGCAGCTGGCGATCAAGCCAGGAGACGAGGTCATCACGGGATACCGCGACCACGGCCACATGCTGGCGTGCGGGATGGATCCGAAGGGAGTGATGGCGGAGCTGACCGGCCGGCGCGGAGGCTATTCCAAGGGCAAGGGCGGCTCGATGCACATGTTTTCGGTGGAGAAGGGATTCTTCGGCGGGCATGGCATCGTCGGCGCCCAGGTCCCAATCGGAACCGGCCTCGCTTTCGCCAACAGATACCGTGGCAATGACAACGTCTCGCTTACTTATTTAGGCGACGGCGCCGCCAATCAGGGCCAGGTCTACGAAAGCTTCAACATGGCCAAGTTGTGGAAGCTGCCGGTGATCTACGTCATCGAGAACAATCAATACGGCATGGGAACCTCGGTTGCGCGTGCGTCGGCCACCACGAACTTGAGTCAGCGCGGGCGGTCCTTCGACATTCCCGGCGAGCAGGTCGATGGCATGGACATCCGCGCCGTCAAGGCCGCGGGCGACAAGGCGGTGAAGTGGTGCCGCGAGGGCAATGGCCCGATCATTCTCGAAATGCTGACCTACCGCTACCGCGGCCACTCCATGTCCGATCCTGCCAAGTATCGGCCCAAGGAAGAAGTGGACAAGGTGCGCACGGAGCACGATCCGATCGAACAGGTGCGCAGCCGACTGCTGAAGAGGGGGTTTGCGACCGAGGACTCGTTGAAGAAGATCGATGCCCAGGTGCGCGCCGTCGTCAACGAGGCGGCGGAGTTCGCCACCAACGACTCGGAACCCGATGCGTCCGAGCTTTGGACCGATGTATACGCCGGATAGGACATGGCACTCTTCGCAGCGATCGTCGCCATTCTCGCGCTCGCTGGCGCGCTCGCGAGCTGGATTGCGGGCGGCTGGTTCTATGCGCGGACGCTGCGTGCGCTTGCCGCCGAGGACGGCCGTCCGCGGCTCGCACCGCCCGCGCGGATTGCTGCCGTGGTCGCTTGGCCCTTCGCGCTCGGTCGGCTCAAAGGCATGCCGCCGGCGCACGCGGCTTCCGTAAACAAGGCGCTCGTCGCTTTCCTCGCCTGCCTGACGGTCGCCGCAGCCGCGACATCGGTGGCGACCAATCTCGCGCGGGTTTCCCGCTAGGCCGCCAACAGGTGATGCGTCTATGCCGATTGAAGTCTTGATGCCCGCGCTCTCGCCCACCATGGAGAAGGGAAACCTCGCCAAGTGGCACAAGAAAGAGGGCGACTCGGTCAAATCCGGCGACGTCATCGCAGAGATCGAGACCGACAAGGCGACCATGGAGGTCGAGGCGGTCGATGAGGGTACGCT
>DASSJW010000109.1:0-7124 GCA_035690995.1 Xanthobacteraceae bacterium | reverse complement strand
GGGCCTACCCCTCGACCTTGCCGATGGAGCGGATCGCAGCTTCGATGCGCTTGGTGTCGGCCTCCCAGAAGGCCGCGAATTCGGGCTGATCCATGTAGGCCGGTTCCTGCCCGAGATTGGCGAGCGCCGTCTTGAACTGTTCGCTGTTGGCAGCCTTCTTCAACACCTCGCGCAGATAGGCCACGACGTTGGCCGGGGTACCTTTGGGCGCGAACGTCCCGACCCAGAGATAATATTCGACGTCGTAGCCGGCCTCCTTCATGGTCGGCACGTCGGGCAGCGCCTTCGAGCGCTCGCCGCCGAACAAGGCGAGCGGCCGCGCCTTGCCGCCCTTGATCTGCGACAGGCAGGCCGACACCGACGAGACCAGCACCTGCGAATTGTTGCCGAGCAGCGCGGTCAATGCCGGTCCGCCGCCCTGGGTCGGCAGATGCCGCAGCTTCACCCCGGCCGCGGCGGCGAACAGCGCGGTGGGAATATGCAGCGCGCCGTAAAGTCCCGACGAGCTGAAGATGATTTCGTTGGGGCGCTTCTTGGCGTCTTCGACGAACTCTTTCAGGGTCTTGTACGGCTGCTGATCGTTGCAGACGAGCACGCAGGGATCGGCGACGAAACGGGCCAGCGGGATGAAATCCGCGTTGGTGAACTTCGGTTGCCGGCCGAACAGCCGGTCGACCTCGGCAAAGCCGGAGATCGAGGTCAAATGCGACAGCAGCGTGTAGCCGTCGGGCTTGGCGTGGGCCGCCACCTGCGCGCCCACTTGTCCGGCCGCGCCCGCCTTGGTGTCGATCACGACCGGCTTCTGCACCATGGGCTCGAGAATTGCGGCGAGCGGGCGCATGACGACATCGACCGCGCCGCCGGGCGGAAACGGATTGATGACGGTGATGGCGCGCGTGGGATAGGCGTCCTGCGCAAAGGATGTCTTGAGGGCGGCCGCCGCAGCGGCGGAGCCGATGACGAAGCTGCGTCGATCCACGCATTCCTCCTCTGGAAAAGCCGAGCTTCGAGGCCGGCCTGATTATCTAACGTCCCGATTCCAACGTTCGCAAAATCCTCGCGGTGCCTTCTGCTGCGAACTTCGGAATCTAACGGGTCACTAGCAAATTATGCTTCTGGTTAGGATGGTAGCGAGGGTGGCTCTGTCGGGCAACCGCGCCCGGTGTGTGCTTTCGTCTCGCCACGTTATCGCGCCGGCGCTTCGTCGATGATGGCCACCGCCCGCGTCCAGCCCGCCGACCCGCCCCGCACCTTGACCGGAAAGCAGCTCACCATGAATCCCTTGGACGGCAGCGCCTCGAGATTGTGCAGCTTCTCGATGTGGCAATAGCCGATCTCACGGCCGGCCTTGTGGCCTTCCCAGATCAGGCTCGCGTCATGGCTGGCGAGATATTTCTCCCGGGTATGGACGAACGGCGCGTCCCAGCTCCAACCATCGGTGCCGGTGACGCGCACGCCGCGCTCGAGCAGGTAGAGGGTTGCCTCGCGCCCCATGCCGCAGCCCTTGGCGACATAGTCGGGGCGGCCATAGGCGGCGCCCGCGCTGGTGTTCACCAGCACGATCTCGAGCGGAGCAAGCGCGTGCCCGATGCGCGCGAGCTCGGCTTCGACCTCGCGCGCGCTCACGACATGGCCGTCGGGCAGATGGCGGAAGTCGAGCTTGAGGCCCGGCTGGAAGCACCATTCCAGCGGCACCTCGTCGATGGTGATCGCGCGCTTGCCGCGCGGGCGAGCGAAGCGAGCGGCCAGCGCGGCCTCGCCATCAGGTGCGTGCGCCGGATGCTCGCCTGAAACTGGCTCGTCGGCGCACGCGCGATCCATGGTCGATGCGAAATGCCAGGGTGCGTCGAGGTGGGTGGTGTTGTGGGTCGAGAGCGTGATCCACTCGATGGCCCAGCCTTCGCCGTCCGGCAGATCCTGCTCGCGCAGACCGGGAAAGAACTTGACGATATCGGCCGCGGTCTGGCGGTGCGTGAAATAGTCGATCTTCGGTCCGTAGCCCGGCGGGTCGGCCGCGACGTCGTTTTCCAGCGGCACGGAAATGTCGATCAATCTGCGCGGCATGTGAGCACTCCTGAATCTGCGAGCTGGGCCGGGGTCATCCGTTTGCGGCTACGGCTTCGCCGCGTCGAGGACAAGCTCCCGCACATGATCCGGTCGATACCGGCGCTTGAGATGAGCGCCGCGGCCGTGACAGTGTTCGGCCGCGGAACAAACGCGCAAGGAGACCATCATGCCGGCCTATTGGGTTGCCCGATCGAAGATCAACGATCCCGTCGAGTACAAGAAATACACCGATCTCGTGCCCGGCATCATCGCCAAGTTCGGCGGCAAGGTGATGGCGCGCGGCGGCCGCTACCAGATCATGGAAGGCCCGGACAAGTTCCATCGCTTCGTGGTGATCGAGTTTCCGACCTTCGAGCAGGGCGTGGCCTGCTTCACCTCGCCGGAATACGACCGCGCCGCCGCCTTTCGGCGCAAAGGTGCGGGCGAGGTCGAGACCATCATCGTCGAAGGCGGCGATCCCAGCCGCTGACCGCAGAGGCGGCCGGCCGGTGAGTGGGGCGGTGGCCCACTAGCCCCTGCGCGCCGGTTGCCGATAAGATCGGACCCGAACCAGATACCAATGGGAGGAGGAAACATGCCCGATAAATCAGGACGCGGAGCCATCGCAGGCGCCATCCTGGCGCTGGCGGCCGCGACGCTTGCCGCCGCGCCGGCCTCGGCACAGACCGGCGAGCCGATCAAGATCGGCTTCAGCATGGCGCTGACCGGCGGGCTCGCGCCCAACGGCAAGTCCGCGCTCCTGGCGCAAAAGATCTGGGAAGAGGACATCAACGCCAAAGGCGGGCTGCTCGGCCGGCCGGTGAAGCTCGTCTACTACGACGACAAGAGCTCGCCCGCGGAGGTGCCGGCGATCTATACCAAGCTGCTCGACATCGACAAGGTCGAGCTGATCATCGGGCCCTATGCGACGGCGCAGATCGCGCCGGCGATGCCGATCGTGATGCAGCGGAAGAAAACCTTCATCGGGCTGCTCGGGCTCGCGGTCAACACCGAGTTCAATTATCCGAACTACTTCGCCATGATCCCGTCCGGCCCGGACGCCAAGCCGGCCTTCACCAAGGGCTTTTTCGACATCGCCATGGCGCAGGGCGCGAAGCCGCAGACGGTGGCAATCGTGGCGGCCGACCAGGAGTTCTCCCGCAACGCCGCCGACGGCGCGCGCGAGAATGCCAAGGCGGCGAACCTGCGCGTGGTCTATGACCGCACCTATCCGCCGTCGACGGCGGACTTTGCGCCCATCGTGCGGGCCATCCAGGCCGGCAACCCCGACATCGTCGTCATCTGTTCGTATCCGCCGGACTCCGTCGGCATGGTGCGCGCGGTCAACGAGATCGGCTTCAAGCCCAAGGCGATCGGCGGCGCCATGGTCGGGCTGCAGGCGACCGCGATCAAGACTCAGCTTGGTCCGTTGCTCAACGGCTGGACCAATTACGACTTCTGGCTGCCGGTGCCGAAGATGGACTTCCCCGGCGTCGCTGACTTGATCAAGCGATATCAGGCGAGGGCTGCGGCCGAAGGCGTCGACCCGCTCGGCTACTACATGGCGCCGTGGGGTTACGCTCAGCTGCAGGTGCTGCAGCAGGCGGTGGAGGCGACCAAGGGCCTCGACGATGCCAAGCTCGGCGACTACATCCGCGCCAACACCTTCAAGACCGTGGTCGGCGACGTGAAGTTCGGCGCGAAAGGCGAATGGGCGAAGTCGCGGGTGCTGCAGGTCCAGTTCCAGAACGTCAAGGGCAACGACGTCGCCCAGTTCAAGGACATGTCCACGCAGGTCGTGGTGGCGCCGGCCGAATACGAGTCCGGCAAGGTGATCTATCCCTACGAGAAGGCGAAGTAAGACATAGGGAGCGGCCTCTGTCAGCCTCATGCTGAGGAGCGCCGCTTGGCGCGTCTCGAAGCATGGGGCCGCCCCCATCCTCGAGACGCGCGCTAAGGCGCGTCGTGGGCACCGCTTCGCGCGCGCTCCTCAGGATGAGGGCGGAGCACGGCTCTCACAGGCCGAGATAGAACTTGCGGATCAGCTCGTTGTTATTGAGCTCGTCCGCCGAGCGGCCCTCGAACGCGATCTGGCCGTGCACGATGACGTAGCCGCGGTCGGCGATGCGCAGCGCCTGCGGGAAGTTCTGTTCCGCCATGAGCACGGTGAGCTTGTACTGGTCCTTGAGCTCGCGGATCTTGTCGATGGTGCGGCTCACCAGCACCGGCGCCAGGCCCACGGACGGCTCGTCGATCAGCAGAATGCGGGGCGCCAGCATCAGCGCGCGCGCCAGCGCGAGCATCTGCTGCTCGCCGCCGCTCATGGAGCCGGCGAGCTGGCGGCGGCGCTCGGCCAGCCGCGGGAAGCACTCGAAGCAGAAATCGAGGTTCGATTTCAGCGTGGCGCGCGCCTTGCGGCGGAAGGCGCCGAGCAGGAGATTCTCCTCGACGGTGAGGCGCGGGAACAGGCGGCGGCCTTCCGGCACCAGGGCGATGCCGAGATCGACGATCTGCTCGGTGCTGCGGCCGACGAGATCGTGCTTTTCGCCGTCGATCTCGACCATGATGCGGCCGGCGCGCGGTCGCACGATGCCCATCACGCACTTCATCAATGTCGACTTGCCATTGCCGTTGGTGCCAAGCAGCACGACGGTCTCGCCGCCATTGACGTTGAGCGACACGTCCTCGAGCACGCGCACCGCGCCATAGGCGGCGTCGATCTTCTCGATGGTGAGGCTATTGGCCAAGGTAAGCCCTCTCGACCTCAGGGTCGCGAATGACGTCGGCCGGCATGCCGTCGGCGATCTTCTTGCCGGAGACCAGCACGACCAGGCGCTGCGAGAATTTCATCACCGCGCGCATAATGTGCTCGATGAGGATGATGGTGATGCCGCGCTCGTTGAGCCGGATGAGCAGGTTGACGATGTCGTCGACTTCCGACTGCGAGAGCCCGGCCATCGACTCGTCGGCGATCAGGAGCTTCGGCTCCGCCGCCATGGCGCGGGCGAGCTCGAGCTTGCGCATCTCCACCTGCGTGAGGTCGCGCGGAAGCTTCGTGGCCTTGTCCGCGAGCGCAACCAGCTGCAGCAGCTCGGCGCAGCGCGCGTCGAGTTCGACCGCCGACAGCGAGGCGCCGGGCCGCGCATTGACCGTATAGAGCAGCGGCACCCGCAGGTTGTCGGCGACGGTCAGGGTCGCGAACGGGCGCGGCAGCTGGAAGCTGCGGGCCATGCCGCGGCGGGTGCGCTCGTGGGTGAGCAGGCCGTTGACCAGCTCGCCATCGAAACGCACCGTCCCGGTCTCGTTCGTCAGCGTGCCGCAGATGCAGTTGACGAAGGTCGACTTGCCCGAGCCGTTCGGACCGATCAGGCCGACGCGCTCGCCGGCGGTGACGGCAAGATCGATGCCGTCGAGGGCGACGAAGCCGCCGAAACGTTTGCTCAGACCCGCGACTTCGAGCAATGCGCCGGCCATTATTTCTCTCTCCTGCGCATCCAGCCCTGCACCAGGCCGACAATGCCGTTCGGCGCGATGATGACGAAGGCGACCAGCAGCAGCCCGACGATGAGCAGGTTGACCGCCGAGGAGATGGTGACGGTCGCAATCTGCTGCAGCGACCCCAGCAGGATGGCGCCGATCAGGGGGCCGATCCAGCTCGTGGTGCCGCCGATCATCGGCATGGCGATGGAGTTGACGGCGTATTCCAGCCCGAACGCCGACGACGGCTGCAGGTAGCCGATGTAGTACGGAAAGGGCGCCCCCGCCATGCCCATGAGGGCGCCGGAGATGGTGGTGGCGACGAGCTTGAGCTTCAGGGTCGGCACGCCCGAGGCTTCCGCCGCGAGCTCGTCATCGCGGATGGTGGCGAAGCCGTAGCCGAGCTGGGAGCGCTCGATCCAGCGCGCGATGGTGATCGAGATGACCACGAGCGCCAGCATCAACAGGAACAGATACTGGATATAGGGACCGATCCACGCGATGTCGTTCGGCCGGATGATATAGGCGCCGCGCGAGCCGCCGACATAGTCCCAGTTGACCACGAGGGTTTGCAGCACGACCGCGAGCGCGAGCGTGGCGATGGCGAAGAAGGCGCCGCGCAGCCGCAGCGTCAGATAACCCATGCCAAACCCGACGACGCCCGATACGACCCCCCCGATCGCGATCAGGATCGGGATCGGCATCGGAAATGCCTTGTGGAAGAACACCGTGGAATAGGCGCCCATGGCAAAGAATGCCGCCGAGCCGAAATTCACGTAGCCGGTGTAGCCGCCGAGAATGTTCCAGGCGGTCGCCAGCACGATGAATTGCAGGATCGTATAGCCGGCGAAAAACACGTAATCGTTGTTCACCAGGCGCGCGCCGAAGAAGACGACAGCCGCGACTGCGATCGAGATCAGCAGGAAGAAGCGCGTCCGCACGATCGATAATCCTATCGCCCGAGAAGACCCGCCGGCCGGAACGCGAGGGTGAGGAGCAGCACGCCGAACGCCACCGCCGGCGCCCAGGACGGGCCATAGAAGGTGGCGGTGAAGCTCTCGATGATGCCGAGCAGCATCGCTGCGATCACCGTGCCGGGCAGGCTGCCGAGGCCGCCGAGCACGCAGATCGCGAACACGCGGCCGATATATTCACGTCCGACCGAGGGCTCGACCGGCTGGATTATGATCAGCAGCGCGCCGGCGACCGCCGTGGTCGCGATCGAGATGCCGAAGGCGATGCGCTTGATGCGCGTCGGGGAGGCGCCCATCAGTCGCAGCGCCAGCTGGTCCTGCGCCACCGCCGAGATCGCGCGCCCGATGAAGGTGTAGGACAGGATGATCTGCAGCACGCCGAACATGGCGAGCGCCGCCAGGCACGGCACCAGCATGCGCAGCGGAAAGTCCATCACGCCCAGCCGCCAGCTCGGTCCGATATAGAGGGCTTCGACGTAGCGGTAATCGACGCCGAACACCAGGATGAGCATCACCTCGGTGACGAACAGCAGGCCGAAGAAGAACGAGAGGCCGCGCAAGGCGTCCTGGCCATGTTTCTCGAACGATTCGTAATAGACCTGGTAGATGCCGGCGCCGAGCAAATAG
>DASSJW010000108.1:0-8690 GCA_035690995.1 Xanthobacteraceae bacterium | reverse complement strand
GATTGCTTGCCTCCAGGAGAGTGTAAGCGGCACGGCGCACGCGGGCGTCTTTTGAGGCGAGCATCTGATGCACGTGAGATTTTGACAGAGCGCCATGCTTGACCATGATGACCTCCCGCGGGGAGCTTATCACGCGGTGGCGGCGCATGACGGCAGGGTCCGGGAATTATGGTATCTAAAGTCTTATCGACCCTGGACTTGGCCGCGTGAGAGGGAGAGAGCCGCCGAATAACGACGATTGCCTGATGAGTGGTCCTGACCCTCGACGCTCAGCCCGATAGCTCCCCTCGGGCAGCGCCGAGACGAGCCTCAAGCCGCAGCTATGCCCGCCTCGCGTAGCGGCTCCAGGTGCCGGAGCTTGGGCGCCACATGTTCCATGAAGAGCTTCATCGATCGGGCGCGCTTTTCTCGGGTTGCCCAATCCTTGCCCGTGACGATCAGCAGCGTGCCAAAACCGCCCGAGGCGTCATAGAACTCCTTGAGTTGACCCGCGACCGAGTCCGGATCGCCCAGGAAATATACGCCGGCCTCGGCCAGCTGATCGAAGGAGACGTCCTCGCCGGTGAATTGCCAATTGTAATTGGACTTCAGCAGTCTGATCAGGCCGCGCTTGATCTGGAAACCAAGTTCGTAGGTGATCGCCGGGCGCAGGTCCTCCATCGCCTCTCGTCGGGAGTCGGCCAGATGGACGTAACGGGCCACGGTGATGTCTCTGAGCGGACTGCTCCGACCGCCGGCTTTGGCGGCGCGGGCATAGCGGTCGGCTTTCCGGCGTATGAATGATGCAGGCTCGAGCTGGGCCGCGAGGAGCGTATACCCGCGGCTGCCGGCAAGCTCGATCATCGCCTCCGTGTCGGTTGCGGTCGCGATCGGCATGTGCGGCGCGTTCAAAGGACGCGGCGTAGCCACGATGCTCTTTCCCTGCCAGTATTTGCCATCCCAGTCGAATGGCTCCTCCGAAGTCCAGCACTTCAGGATAAGATCGAGGGCTTCACGCAGGCGCGGATGGCGATCTTCGTGTGAGAGCCCACGCTCATGGGCGAAGAGCGGATTGGGAAACCCCGAGCCGAAGCCGAAGATGAAGCGGCCGCCGCCGACCACATGATCGGTAACCGCCGCCTGGATGGCCGTGTCGACCGGGTGCGCGAGGTGGATGAGCTTCACCGCGGCGCCCATGCGGATCTGTTTGGTCAGCCCCGCCGCCTTGCACATCAGAAGTTCGGGCACCGGCAAGGTGTCGACCTTGTTGATATAGACCGGCTCCCCATGATGTTCGCTGATATAGGCGTCACGAAAGCCGAGTTGATCGGCGAGAACGATCTCGCCGAGGTCTTCCTCGTAGGTCCGGGACGCGCTGGTGTGCGGGCGAAAGCCGTTCGAGAAGATGCCGAATTCCATTACCATTCCTCAGTGAGCACCGACGCGGCGCAAGAACGTCACCACCCGTCGCCGAGGCTTCGCAAGCTCCAGGGCCCCAGCAAGTCCTACGCCGGGTGTCCAGACACCGCGATGGGAGGGAGACGATATGAAGTTCGGCGTATTCGACCACCTGGACTGTGGGAATGGCAACCTTACCGATTCGCACGAAGATCGGTTGCAGATGGCGGCCCTGTGTCGGCGTGGATTCCGCGCCTCGTTATTCGCCCAACACCATAGCACGCCGAGCGACCGAGCGCTCTCATCCAACGCTTTTCTCTCGGTAGTTGCACAACGCGCGCGAAGGCTGAGCTTTGCGCTGCTGGCCCATGTGGGACGTCCAAAATCCGCCGTTCACCGCTCCACGCCGCCGATGCCCGCACATGACAGGTCGCAGGTTGCCGGCATCACCCTGCCGCTGTTCGCAGCCTTCATTCTGTGCGGTCCCGTAGCGGTGAAAGCCGAGGATTGGCCGAGCAGGCCCGTCAGCCTGGTCGTGCCCTACGAGCCCGGTGGCATCGTGGATTTGACTGCAAGGCTTCTCGCCGACCACATGGCGAAGGCGTTTCCGCAGCCGTTCATCATCGAGAACCGTGCCGGCGCCGGGGGAACGATCGGCACCCAGTACGTCGCACGGGCCAATCCCGACGGTCATACCTTGCTGGTCGCGTCGGTGGCTCAGATCGCGATCGCTCCCCTCGTCCAGAACGTGAAATACGATCCGTCGAATGATTTCGCACCCATCAGCATGTTCAGTAGCTGCGTCATCGCGCTGGCCGTCAGCACCGGGGTCACGACGAAAACGACAGCCGAGCTTATCGCCTATGCCAAGGCCAACCCAGGCAAGCTCTCATATTCCTCCGCCGGGTTCGGCTCATTCTCCCATCTAGGCGGAGCCATGTTCACCTCGCGCGCGGGCATCGAGTTGTTGCATGTGCCGTACAAGGGTGCGCTTCCAGCCGTGCAGGCCCTTCTGTCCGATCAAGTGCAGGTCTATGTCGGCAACTTCGCCGAATTGCACCCCCTGGTCCAGGCAGGGAAGATCCGACTTTTGGCGCTCGCCACGCGCGAACGGCTCGCCGAGACCCCGGATCTCCCGACCATCGCCGAGACCCTGCCGGGGTTCCAGATGGCGGGTTGGCAGGGGCTGCTCGCGCCGGCACGGACCCCGGCAGCGATTGTAAGCCGCCTCGAACAGGAGGCGATTGCAGCCGCCAGATCCCCAAGCGCGATTGCGCGGTTGCGAAATCTCTCGGTGACGGCCGTCGGCAGTACGGCCGCCGAGTTCGTCGAAGGCATTCGCAAGGACATTGAACTGTATCAGCGGGTCACCAAGGCCGCGGGACTCGAAAAGCAGAACTGACCAGAGGGCACAGCTATCTTTCCTCAACTCGCCGACGCGGCCGGCATTGCCCGTCTTATACCCAGCCCGATAATACGTTGCAGCAGATCGCGATACGCGAGCCCATCATGAAGAGCCGCCGCGGCAAATTCCTGGCTCTCGGCGATCTCGGGATTGGGATTCGCTTCGAGAAAATATGGAATACCGTCCGCCGATAGGCGGAAATCGATGCGTGCGTATCCGTCAAGACCCAGCGTGCGGAAGATTCGCTTCGCCGATCGCTGTATAAGGGCCCGCACTTCCGGAGCGAGATCTTTGGCCGGCCCGTGTCTGATCCCGCGGCGCTCCTGATAGTCGGGATCGTGCTTGACCTTCTCCGTCGCGATGGGCCATGCGCCCTGCACCATGTTGCCGAATTCCAGCTCCCAGACCGGCAGCACCCGCAGCCGATCGTTGCCGAGGACGCCTACATAGAGTTCGCGCCCCTCGACATATTGCTCCACGATGGCCGCCGTCCCGATTCGCTCGTGGATGAATGTGACCCGCTCCTCCAGCTTCTCGTCGCTGTCGACGACGGAAGCCTGCGAGATGCCCCAAGACGAATCCTCGCTTACGCTCTTGACGATCAGCGGCAGGCCAAGACGTGTCGGACGGCGAACCTTGCGGTGCTTGGGGAATACCGCGAATGCCGGCACCGGAATCCGATGGTAGTGAACGAGCGTCTTTGACAGGTCCTTGCCGCGCGCCAGCATCAGGCCACGGGGATTGCAACCGGTATAGGGAACGCGCATCAGCTCGAGATAACTGACGACGTTCTGGTCGTAGATGACTTCGCCGTGGAATTGCTCGAGCAGGCTGAACGCGACATCGGGCTTCCAGCTGTCGATTTCATCACGGATGGGCTTGAGCTCATCGTGCACGCCGAGCGGCCGAACCTCGTGGCCAGCCGCACGTAGCGTGCTTACGACGTCATACTCGGTTTTCCATACGTTGATTTCTTGTTCGGTGTAGCCGGCGCTCGACTCCGGCGGTATCAAGTCCGGATGCAAAAGCACAAGGACGCGTAGACGTTTCATAGCGCGATCCACTTCCGCCGCAACGGACCGAAGAGCGCATGCACGGTCTTGGCGGTCAACAGGACGGTGAATTCCATCATCAGCTTCCGTTCCGAACCGACCGCGCGCAAGTTCAGCTCCCGGCACCGTACTATCATGTCGTCGAGGATTGCATCCAGCGTGAGCTGGTATTCACCCGTCCACTTCGAGACGAGCTCTCTGATCCTCGCGCGGTTGTGCCGGATGAAGGTCGACGCCGCTTGCGAGCGATGATGTCTCGGATCGTCGGAGAACAGCCGCCGCAGGTCGCGATCGTAGGTCTTCGGCGTGTCGAAGGCGTAAAGAGCCAGTTTCTTCCGGTAGTGTTCGGCAAGCGTGTCGGTCAGCTGACTCAGCGGCTCGACCCGTTCCCGGCGGGTGAGCAACGGGCGTTGCCTGGCGATCTCGCCCATCAGCTCATCGACGTATTCAAGCTTCTTCAAGACCGGCCAGCCGGCGTAGCGCGCGCGCCAGTTCGAGCGGGGACGGAGCCACACTGCAAACGTCTCGGCAAAGTCCTCGTCGGGATGGCTCTGCGCGTACCAGAGCCGCAGATGCTGGACGAAATTCCGGCTGGCGGGGTTGGGCTGGTAATATCTCGGATAGCGCCTCGACGAGGGGCCGAACAGCTGCTGCCACCGGCGGCGGCGATGAAGCTGATAGGCGTGCTGCACCACGTGCCCGGCTTCATGGCGGAGAATGCCCATGCATTCCGACCATGTCCCGCCTTCTACGTCGAAGATCTTTTTCTTCTCCAGCTGCATCAACCGCGGATGCGCCAGAAAAAAAGGGAATGCGATGCCGGGCGTGCTGTCGGGGCTGAACCATTCACTTGAAATCCAGGCGTGTGGCCGTACCCGGAGATCTCGCTGCTTCAACTCCTCATGGAGAGTATGGAGGCACTCCTCGAGCCAAGTGCCTTCCACTTTGACCTTGAGATCCCGGAGACGTAATTGGAGCAGTTGCTCGTCGGGCAGAGAGGCCCAGGCAAATTGCTTTCTCGCCATGTAATCTCGAAACCTGAGAACGACTAGGACGGTATATATCTGCGATTGTATATGGTGTCATGAGGGGCGGCGACCGACAACCGCCAAATGCCAGCCGCAGAGATCGCTGGCAGCGGGCGTCTCCACAAGGGCCCGGGGATCGTTTTGTGCTTTTTTCCCGGTCGGCCTGGAACAAGTTCAACGACCGTTCCGTTTTGCCCTTTAGCGGTCGAGGGAGGTGCTGCTTGTGCCGCCTCGCCCGGACCATCTGCGCCGAAGCGACTTCTTCATATTGAGGCGTCTGCGGCTGGCGGGCAAATGACTGGACGGTCCAAAAAGCTGAATCCAAAGACTTTTCTTCCATACCAATGCAGGCGGTCGGACGTGGGAATGGCGCCTGCCCGGAGAATCCCGATGGCTCAAGCATCCTCAGCGGCTCGCCAGGAGACAGAAAAAGCTCCGACGCCGGCCAAAATGAACGTCTCGCTTCAAGTCAATGGCGTGGAGCGGAAGCTGACCATCGCACCGTGGACCACGCTTCTCGATGCATTGCGCATCTATCTTGATCTCACCGGGACAAAAAAGGGCTGCGACCACGGACAGTGCGGCGCCTGCACCGTTTTGGTCGATGGCCGGCGGATCAATTCTTGTCTCACGCTGGCAGTCATGAAAGATGGTGCGCAGGTCACCACGATCGAAGGTCTGGCGCAAGGAAGCACGCTGCATCCGATACAGCAGGCCTTTATCGAGCATGACGCCTTCCAGTGCGGCTACTGCACGCCTGGTCAGATCTGCTCCGCCGTCGGTCTGATCGCCGAAGGCCGGGCGCGCACGACTGACGAAATCCGCGAACTGATGAGCGGGAATATCTGCCGTTGCGGCGCCTATCCCAATATCGTGGCGGCCATCGAACAAGTGATGGCCGGTAAGGGCGCGGAGAAATCTGCGGAGGTGGGGCGATGATCAATTTCGGATATACCCGCGCGAGCGACGTGGCCGACGCCGTCAGCCAGATTGCCGCAGATCCGGCCGCCAAATTCATCGCGGGCGGTACCAATCTGATCGATCTCATGAAGGAGAACGTGGCGCGCCCGTCGCGACTGATAGATATCACCCATCTGCCGCTCAATAAGATCGAGGAGACCAAGGACGGCGGCTTGCGGATCGGCGCGCTGGTTCCCAACAGCGACCTCGCCTATCACCCGCTGATCGAGGCGCGCTATCCCTTGCTCGCCAGTGCGATCCTCGCCGGAGCGTCGCAGCAATTGCGCAATATGGCCTCGACCGGCGGCAACCTTCTGCAGCGAACGCGCTGCTTCTACTTCTACGATACGACCACGCCATGCAACAAGCGCGAGCCCGGCAGCGGCTGTTCGGCGATCGGCGGGATCAACCGCGGGCACGCGATCCTGGGGACCAGCGAGCATTGCATTGCCACCCACCCCTCTGACATGTGCGTCGCGCTCGCAGCGCTCGAGGCGCGTGTGCTGGCGACCGGCAAGGGCGGCGAGCGCAGCATCATGTTCGCCGACTTCCATCGCCTGCCGGGCGATACGCCGCAGATCGACAGCACGCTGCGGCCGGACGAGATCATCACGGCGATTGAACTGCCACCCAAGGGCTTCGCAGACAACTACACCTATTTGAAGATCCGTGATCGGCTGTCGTATGCGTTCGCCCTGGTCTCGATCGCAGTCGGCCTCGATATCGAGGGCGGCACGATCAAGGAGGCGCGGCTGGCGCTCGGCGGAGTCGCACACAAGCCGTGGCGCGATCCTGAAGCCGAAGCCCAACTCAACGGCGCGACGGCAACGCGCGAGAACTTCCTGCGTGCGGCCGAGACGATTCTGCGAGATGCGCACGGCTTCGGCCACAACGACTTCAAGATCGAACTGGCGCGGCGTGGCATCCTGCGGGCGCTGGCGCAGGCGGCGCGCGGAACCCCGCAGTCGCAAGCGGACAAGCGGATCAGGTAAGGGAGCGCGCCATGACCGCCACCAGCCATCTCGGCAAGCCGGCCTCTCGCGTCGAGGGACGCGCCAAGGTGACCGGAGCTGCGAAATACGCCGCCGAACACAACGTGCCCGGTGCCGCCCACGGTTTCGTGGTGTCGTCCACCATAGCCAAAGGCCGGATCGAGCGCATTCATGTCGCGGACGCGCTCGCGGTCGACGGCGTGCTCGACGTATTCACCCACGAGCACCGGCCGAAGCTGGCGTCATCGGACGAGAAATATAAAGACGAGGTCGCGCCGCCAGGCTCGCCGTTCCGTCCGCTCTATGACGACCAAATTCGCTTTAGCGGTCAACCGGTGGCGCTGGTCGTCGCGGAGGAGTTCGAGACGGCGCGATTTGCGGCTTCGCTGGTCCGCGTCGAATATGACCGGCAGGAACATGTCACCGATTTCGAGGCGGAGCGCGAGCGCGTCGCGTCCTCGCGAGCGCCGAAGAAGAGCGACGCGGAGCCCTCCAAAAGCCGCGGCAACGCCGCGAGGGCATTCGAGCAGGCGGCGGTGAAAATCAAAGCCGAATACCGCATGCCGGTCGAGCACCACAATCCGATGGAGCCGTTTGCGGCGACGGCGGTCTGGGAGGACGACGACCGGCTTACCGTGTTCGACAAGACGCAGGGACCGCAGAACGCGCGCAACTACGTGGCCGACGTGCTGGGAATGCCGCGCGACAACGTACGGGTGCTGTCGCCTTTTGTCGGCGGCGCATTCGGATCCGGCCTGCGTCCGCAATATGAATTGCCACTCGCCGCCTTGGCGGCCCGCGCGCTCAAGCGCGCGGTGCGGGTGACCCTCACCCGTCAGCAAATGTTCACGCTCGGCTATCGAGCTGCGAACGTCCAACAGTTGGCGCTGGGGGCCGACAGCAACGGCAACCTTGCCTCGTTCCGGCACGACGTGGTCGCCATGACCTCGCAATTCGAGGACTTCCAGCGGGATTTCGTCAATTGGTCGAGCCTGCTCTACCGATGCGCGAACAGCGAGCTCAGCCAAAGCCTCGTCAAGCTTGACCAGAACACGCCCTGCGACATGCGTGGGCCGGGCGGAACAGAAGGCGCCTATGGCATCGAATGCGCGATGGACGAACTTGCCTATGCGGCGAAGATCGATCCACTGGCACTGCGGCTGACCAACTATTCGGACAAGGACCAGATCGAGGATCGGCCCTATAGCAGCAAGCAGCTGCGCGAATGCTATCGACAGGGCGCGGAGAGGTTCGGCTGGTCGAATCGCAATCCGCAGCCCCGCTCCATGAAGGACGGCAACGACCTGGTCGGCTGGGGCATGGCAACCGGCGTCTGGGAAGCGATGCAGATGAAGGCGAGCGCCAGGGCGGTGTTGACCGCCAATGGCAGCGTGGAGATTGCAAGCGCGACCGCCGACATCGGACCCGGGACCTACACGATGATGACCCAGCTCGCCGCCGAGATGCTCGGCGTGCCGCTCGATAATGTGACGGCAAAACTCGGCGATTCCGCGTTGCCGGATGCACCGGTGGAAGGCGGATCGTTCACCGCCTCCTCGGTCGGCTCCGCCATTCACGCGGCCTGCCGAGCGGTGCAGGAGGAGCTTCTCGGCCTGGCGCGGAAGATTACGGGCTCGCCGCTCGCGGACGCGAAGCTCGACGATGTCGTGTTCGCCGAAGGCAAGATCCGGCACAAGGCCGACCAGCATCGGGAGGTTTCAATTGCAGACGTGATGCGGGCCGGCAAAGCCGATCGGATTGAAAAAGAAGCCAGTGCCGAGCCGAACGGCGACAGCAAATTCTCCCATTTCGCGCACTCCGCCGTCTTCGCCGAGGTCAAGGTCGACGAGCAACATGGCGTCATCCGGGTCACGCG
>DASSJW010000107.1:0-6800 GCA_035690995.1 Xanthobacteraceae bacterium | reverse complement strand
CGGCTTGATCGCGGAGCCGGGCTGGCGCACGGCCTGGGTCGTGCGGTTGAGCTGGCTCAGCGGATAGGAGAAGCCGCCGGTCATGGCCAGGATGCGGCCGGTCTTGTTCTCCAGCACCACCACCGCGCCCTGCACCACCGGACGCACCCGCAGTTCCGCCCGCGCCGCCGTCTTGCCCTTGCCCTCGGTCACGCGCACCAGCACCACGTCGTAAAGCGCGAGCTTGCGCTGCGCCGCGGCGTTGTCGATCGAGAGCGGCAGGACGCGCCCGTCGGTGAGACCCACGCGCCAGGCCTCACCCTTCTTGCCGCCGGGCTTGTCCACCACGATCGCGGACGTCCAGTGCACGTCGTAGAGCGGCAGCCGCGCACTCGCCAACGCCAGCTGCCAGGCCGGCCGCTTGTCGCCGGGCTTGCGCTCCGCTTCGGCGCGCTGGACGGCTTTGGCCAGCTTGGCCTCGGGGGAAACGAACTGCACCCGCCCGGCGCTGCGCTCGTAGCGCGAGAGCCCCTCCTGCAGCGTCGTCTCCACCGCCCGCTGCAATGGCGGATTGATCGTCGAGCGCACCGTGTAGGAGTTGGCGGTGATGGCCTCGATGCCGGCCACCGATTTGGCCTCCCGCGCCACCTGGTCGACGAAGTGGAAGCCGATGTCGCGGCGCGGCCGCTCGTAGGCCACCAAGACCGGCAGCGCCGGCAGTCCGCGGCCGGCCGGTTGCTCCGCCGGGTTGGCCTCGTCCTCCTGCATGCGGCTGAGCACATAGGCGAGCCGCTCCTGCGCCCGTCCGGGATGCCGGTCGGGATTGAAATAGTTCGGCCCCTTGGTCAGGCCGGCCAGCAGCGCCCCCTCCTCCAGCGTCAGCTCCTTCGCGCGCTTGCCGAAATAGCTGCGGGCCGCGAGTTCGATCCCCCAGGAGCCGCGGCCGAGATAGACCGAATTGAGGTAGAGCTCGAGAATCTCCGCCTTGCTCAGCGTATGCTCGAGCCGGGTGGCCACGATCATCTCGCGGATCTTGCGGTCATAGGTCAGGTCCTCGCCCACCAGGAGGTTCTTCACGATCTGCTGGGTGATGGTCGAGCCGCCCTGCGGGCGTCCGGACTGGGCGAGATTGCCGATGAAGGCGCGGATCAGGCCGCGCTCGTCGATGCCCTGGTGCCGGTAGAAGCGCTTGTCTTCGGCCGCCAGGAACGCCTTCTGCACGTGCTCGGGAATGTCGGCGAGGGAAACCCATTCGCGCCGCTGGTTCTCCTCGAACACCTCCGCGAAGCGTTCGCCCTTGCGGTCGAGCACCACGCTCGCGCCCGGCAGCTTGATGCCCTTGAGCTTGGTGTGATCGGGCAGATCGGCGGCCGCTTTGTTGTAGTGGTCGATGACCTCGCCGAGATCGACCGCCGGCACCGGCACCTTCTCGTTCTTGCAAAACTGCCGATAGGCGGTTTGCAGGTCGGCAAAATTGATGCCGCGAAACGCCTTGTTCTCGCTGCTCATCGCCTGCGGGTCGTCCAACGCGGTGGCGATCAGGTCGTCGAGGTTGATGTCCTCGATGTCGAACGCCTTGCGCATATGCGCACAGCCCGCGCTCAGCAGCCGCGCCACCTCCTCCTGATCCCGGCCGCGGTCAAACTGCGTCTTCACCGCGTCCGGCGTCGTCGTCACCTGACTGAGCGCAAGCGCCGTGGCAAAGATTTTGACGAGGAGCGATTCCATCAGACCTTGCGGGGCTCGAACGAAGGACGCGAGACCACAACCCTCCCTAACCGACCGCTACAAAATGGCTTTTTGCGGTGCCGAGTTCCTCCTCCAGGCAAATTTAGTCGGCACGCCGCCGGTGCTTCGCCACCGCAACGCCGGGAACGCCGGCCACCGGATGAAAAAGGGGCCGCCCGAAGGCGGCCCCTGATGTCTCGCTCTGACTGTTTGCGGCCCGGTCACTCCGCCGCCGGCAATTGCGCCGGTTCCGGGGCCTCCGCGGCGGCCGCCTTGGCGGCGGCCTCCTTCTCGCGCTCCTCGAGAATGAGGGCGTCGCGCTTGCCGGCGACCTCGCGCAGCCCGTTCATCATCGCACCGGTTCCCGCCGGGATCAGACGGCCGACGATGACGTTCTCCTTGAGCCCTTCCAGCGTGTCGACCTTGCCGTTGACCGCAGCTTCGGTGAGCACGCGCGTGGTCTCCTGGAACGACGCCGCCGAGATGAACGACCGCGTCTGCAGCGAGGCCTTGGTGATGCCGAGCAGCACGGGATGGCCGACTGCCGGCTTCTTGGCATCGTCCTTCGCACGCGCATTGATCTCATCGAGCTCGATCCTGTCGATCTGCTCCCCCTGGATCAGGTCGGTCTCGCCGGCATCGTCGATCTCGACCTTTTGCAGCATCTGGCGAACGATCACCTCGATGTGCTTGTCGTTGATCGCGACACCCTGCAGCCGGTACACATCCTGGATCTCGTTGACGAGATAGGCGGCGAGTTCCTCGACGCCCTTGATCGCCAGGATGTCGTGCGGAGCGGGGTTGCCCTCGACGATCGAGTCGCCCTTTTCGATGATGTCGCCGTCCTGAAGGTGGATGTGCTTGCCCTTGGGGATCAAGTACTCCTTCGGCTCCTCTTCCTTGTCGGCCGGCTCGATGATGACGCGACGCTTGTTCTTGTAATCGCGGCCGAAGCGGATGGTGCCGGAGGTTTCGGCGATGATCGCCGCCTCCTTCGGTCGGCGCGCCTCGAACAGTTCCGCCACCCTCGGCAGACCGCCGGTGATGTCGCGGGTCTTGGCGCTCTCGGTCGGGATACGCGCGATGACGTCGCCCGCCTGCACGGTGGTTCCCGGATCGACCGAGATGACGGCGTCCACCGCAAGCTGGTAGCGGGCCTCGCCGCCGCGGGCGAGCTTCATGATCTTACCGGCCTTGTCCTTGATCACGATCGCCGGCCGCAAGTCCACCCCGCGCGTGGTGCGCCAGTCGGTGACCACGCGCTTGGCAATGCCGGTCGATTCGTCGAGCGTCTCCGACATCGACTGGCCTTCCACCAGGTCCTCGAACCCGATCGTGCCCTCGACCTCGGTCAGGATCGGCCGGGTATAGGGGTCCCATTCTGCGATGCGCTGACCGCGCTTGATCTTGTCGCCCTCGTCGACCAGAACCCGCGCGCCGTACTGGATGCGGTGAACCGCGCGCTCGGTCCCGTCGGGATCGAGCACGGCGACGACCATGTTGCGAACCATGGCGACGGTCTGGCCGTCGGAGTTCTTCACCATGTTCTTGTTCTTGATCTTGATCTTGCCGTCGAAGTTCGACTCGATGAACGACTGCTCCGAAATCTGAGCAGCGCCGCCGATGTGGAACGTGCGCATGGTGAGCTGGGTGCCCGGCTCGCCGATCGATTGCGCGGCGATGACGCCCACCGCCTCGCCCATATTGACTGGCGTACCGCGGGCGAGATCGCGCCCGTAGCACTTGCCGCAGACGCCGGTGGTGGTCTCGCAGGTGAGCACCGAGCGGATCCGCAGCTCCTGCACGCCCGCCGTCATGATGGCCTCGACCTGAGGCTCCTCGAGCAGGGTGCCGCTCTTGACGATGACCTTGTGCGACGAGGGGTCGCGCACGTCCTCGGCGGTGGTGCGGCCGAGAATGCGGCTCGCGAGCGAAGCCACCACGGTGCCGGCATCGATGATGGCCCGCACCTTGATGCCCGCCGACGTCCCGCAGTCCTCCGTCGTGATGATGCAGTCCTGCGCCACGTCGACGAGACGCCGGGTGAGGTAGCCCGAATTCGCGGTCTTGAGCGCGGTGTCGGCAAGACCCTTGCGGGCGCCGTGGGTCGAGTTGAAGTACTCGAGCACGGTGAGCCCTTCCTTGAAGTTGCTGATGATCGGGCTCTCGATGATCTCGCCCGACGGCTTCGCCATCAGGCCGCGCATGCCGGCGAGCTGGCGCATCTGCGCTGGCGAGCCGCGCGCGCCGGAATGCGCCATCATGTAGATCGAGTTGACCTGGGCCTCACGGCCGCCTTCGCTTCGCTCCACCGACGAGATCTGACGCATCATTTCGTCGGCGATCTGATCGGTCGCCTTCGACCAGGCATCGACCACCTTGTTGTACTTCTCGCCTTGGGTGATCAGGCCGTCGTTGTATTGCTGCTCGAACTCCTTGGCGAGCGTGCGCGTCTGCTCGATGATCTTCCACTTGGTGCTCGGGACCACCATGTCGTCCTTGCCGAAGGAAATGCCCGCCTTGAACGCGTGGTGGAAGCCGAGCGCCATGATGCGGTCGCAGAAGATCACGGTCTCCTTCTGCCCGCAGTGGCGGTAGACCTGGTCGATCATGTTGGAGATTTCCCGCTTCGTCATGAGCTTGTTCACAACGTCGAAGGAAATCTTCGAGCTCTTGGGCAGCACCTGGCCGAGCATCACGCGGCCCGGCGTGGTCTCGAACCACTGGCGGAAGGACTTGCCCTTCTCGTCCACACCGATCCAGCGGTATTTGATCTTGGTGTGCAGGTCGACGACTTTTGCATGCAACGCATGCTCGATCTCGGCCATTTCGCCGAACACCTTGAGCTGCTTCTCGTTCTCGCCGCCCTCGCGCATGATCGAGAGATAGTAGAGACCGAGCACGATATCCTGCGACGGCACGATGATCGGCGAGCCGTTGGCGGGGTGCAGGATGTTGTTGGTCGACATCATCAGGACGCGCGCTTCGAGCTGTGCCTCGAGCGAAAGCGGCACGTGCACGGCCATCTGGTCGCCGTCGAAGTCGGCGTTGAACGCCGCGCAGACCAGCGGATGGAGCTGGATCGCCTTGCCCTCGATCAGCACCGGCTCGAACGCCTGGATGCCCAGACGATGGAGCGTCGGCGCGCGATTGAGCAATACCGGATGCTCGCGAATGACCTCGTCGAGGATGTCCCAAACCTCGGGCTTTTCCTTCTCGACGAGCTTCTTGGCCTGCTTCACCGTGGTCGACAGGCCCTTGGCGTCGAGCCGCGAATAGATGAACGGCTTGAACAGCTCGAGCGCCATCTTCTTCGGCAGTCCGCACTGGTGCAGCTTGAGCTCCGGGCCGACCACGATGACGGAACGGCCGGAATAGTCGACGCGCTTGCCCAGCAGGTTTTGCCGGAAGCGGCCCTGCTTGCCCTTGAGCATGTCGGCGAGCGACTTCAGCGGACGCTTGTTGGCACCGGTGATGACGCGGCCACGGCGGCCGTTGTCGAACAGCGCATCGACCGCCTCCTGCAGCATCCGCTTCTCGTTGCGGATGATGATGTCGGGCGCACGCAGCTCGATCAGCCGCTTCAAGCGGTTGTTGCGGTTGATCACGCGACGATAGAGGTCGTTGAGATCGGAGGTGGCAAAGCGGCCGCCATCGAGCGGCACCAGCGGCCGCAGATCCGGCGGGATCACCGGAACCTGGGTCAGGATCATCCATTCCGGACGATTGCCGGACTGCTGGAACGCCTCCACGATCTTCAGCCGCTTGGCGAGCTTCTTCTTCTTGGCATCGGAATCCGAGCCGGCGATCTCAGCCCGCAGATCGGCCTGCATCTTGTCGAGATCGAGCGCCTTGAGCATCTCGCGGATCGCTTCCGCGCCAATCGTGGCGGTGAAGCTGTCGCCGCCGAAGGTCTCCTGCGCCTTGAGGTACTCCTCCTCGCTCAGCAGCTGGCGGTCCTCGAGCGAGGTCAGCCCCGGCTCGAGCACGACATAGCTCTCGAAATAGAGAATGCGCTCGAGCGACTTGAGCGTCATGTCGAGCAGCAGCCCGATACGCGACGGCAGCGACTTGAGGAACCAGATATGAGCAACCGGGGCCGCGAGCTCGATATGGCCCATGCGCTCGCGCCGCACGCGCGACAGCGTGACCTCTACCGAGCATTTCTCGCAGATGATGCCCTTGTACTTCATGCGCTTGTACTTGCCGCACAAGCATTCGTAGTCCTTGATCGGTCCGAAGATGCGCGCGCAGAACAAGCCGTCGCGCTCGGGCTTGAACGTGCGGTAGTTGATGGTCTCCGGCTTTTTGATCTCGCCGTAGGACCAGGACAGAATCTTTTCCGGGCTCGCGATCGAAATCCGGATCTGGTCGAAGACCTGAGCCGGCACCTGCGGGCTGAAAAGATTCATAATCTCTTGATTCATAGTCCTCTCCGTGTGGAGTAATCAGTTGTCCGCGGACGAACGACAGACGATGGGCGACAGAAGGATCGGCACTCTCTTCTGTCGCTCGCTGCTGTCTGTCTTTCGTCCTCCGTGGTCCGTCGTCGTTACTCCGCGGCTTCCGCGGTCTCGCCACCCGGGCCCAGCCGTTGCTGCTTGGAATTGTGCAGATCGACGTTGAGGCTGAGCGAGCGCATTTCCTTGACCAGCACGTTGAACGATTCCGGAATACCGGCCTCGAACGTGTCGTCTCCGCGCACGATCGCCTCGTACACCTTGGTGCGGCCGGCGACGTCGTCCGACTTCACGGTCAACATCTCCTGCAGCGTGTAGGCGGCGCCGTAGGCTTCGAGCGCCCAGACCTCCATGTCGCCGAAACGCTGGCCGCCGAACTGCGCCTTGCCGCCCAGCGGCTGCTGGGTCACGAGGCTGTAGGGGCCGATCGAACGGGCGTGGATCTTGTCGTCGACCAGATGGTGAAGCTTGAGCATGTAGATGTAGCCCACCGTCACCTTGCGATCGAACGACTCTCCGGTGCGTCCATCGAACAGCGTCACCTGGCCGGAGTGATCGAGACCGGCGAGATCGAGCATGTGCTCGATATCCGCCTCCTTAGCGCCGTCGAACACCGGCGTCGCGATCGGCACG
>DASSJW010000106.1:0-10509 GCA_035690995.1 Xanthobacteraceae bacterium | reverse complement strand
CCAATGGGATAGGCGCGCAGCTCCCGCCGCTGGTCCGGGCGCGGCTCGCCATCGGCGACGTAGAGCGTGTTCTCGTCCGGGGACAACAGAACCGCGCGGGGCGAGACGGTGTCGTAGGTGATGCGCGCCGCCACCCATGCGCGGCGATCGTTGCGCTCGAGCCGTAGCACCGAGGCGTGATCGAGGTAGGGAAAGATCGCGGGGCCGAAAGGGATCACCGCATGGCGCGGGTCGGCGAACCAGATGCGATGCCGGCTGTCGACCACGAGGTCGCAGGGCTGGTTGTGGTACCTGCCGTCGAGCAGCGCATCGACGGCGACGAGCCGTCCGTCCGGCGTGAACTCGACCAGCCGCCGTCCACCTTCCTGGGCGCCGTAAAGCTCGCCGCCCGGACCATGGGCCAAGCCGTTCACGCGATTGGCATAGCGGCGGAACTCGGCGATGGCCTTGGTCTGCGGATCGAAGCGAAGAATCAGCCCTTCGTCGATGACGCTGAACAACACGCCGCCCTCGTGCCACAGCACTCCGCCGGCAGGGCCTTGGTAGGGACCGGCGATGCGCTCGAATTGCCATGCCATGTTGGGCTGCTCCCGCCGCGCGGCGCGCGGCCATCCCCCGACATCACGAAAATGACTCGGAGGCAACGATCGCATGAAATCCATCCCCGGAGCCACGGCCCTTTGCGGCCGGCGCGGCTCAAGCGCAACCGAACTGCTATTGCGGCCCGGCAAAATTACATCCGCTACACCGGCACCCCGGGAATTTTCAGCCGGGTACGAAACACGAAGTGGTAGGTGGTGACGTAGAGCGAGGACCAGTCGTCGTCGCCCCAGGCCAGGTTCGTGGCATGGCCGGGAATGCGCAGCCGTCCGATGAGCTTGCCCCCGGTGTCCATGACATGGATGCCGCCCGGGCCGGTGCAATAGACATTGCCTTCCTGGTCGCACTTCATGCCGTCGGCAACGCCGGCTTCGCTGCCGGTGAGCGTGTGGAAGACGCGGCCGTTGCGCACGCTGCCGTCGGCATTGACGTCGAAGGCGCGGATGAGGCCGAGCCGCGTGTCGTTGACATAGAGGATCGATTCGTCCGGGCTGAAGCACAAGCCGTTGGGATAGACGGTGTCCTCGATCGTGAGCTTCACTTCCCCTTGCGGCGTGAGGCGGAACACCGCCTGGATATCCAGCTGCCGCTGCAGGTCTTCGCCCACCATGCCGGGGATCACCAGTCCGCCGGCCGAGTCGGTCCAGTATACGCTACCGTCGGAACGCACGACGATATCGTTCGGACTGTTGAACTTCTTTCCCTGGTAGCGGGAGGCGATGGTCGCGAGCGCGCCGTCGTGTTCCACGCGCCAGATCGTGCGTGCCGACCAGCCTGCGACGACAAGACGGCCGTCGCGGTCGAAGGTCATTCCGTTGGCGTGACTCGAGGGATGGATGAGGGTCTGCTTGCCGACCCCCGGCCTCCACTGCCAGATCGTGTCACCGATGATGTCGGTCCACAGGAAACGCTTGTTCCGGCGATCCCAGACCGGACCTTCGCCAAAATAGAGCCCGTGCGCGATGGCATCGAGCCGCGGATCGGATCCGACGATCCGTGCCAGGCCGGGTGTCGCGAGATCGATGTCCAACAGTTTCCCCCCGTTACGGACGGCTGATGTGCCGTAAGCTTCGTCGGTCGGACCGGGCCGCGCAAGCCGTGCGCCCCGCCCAGTCACCATACGCGCCCCGCGCATCCCGCGAACACCGCTCACCCGAACAAGGCGTCTTCCAGGCTGCGGATCAGCCGTATGAGTTGCGACGCCGTGCCGGCCACGCCGTAGACATATCGATCGGGCCGGATCACCGCGGCCGTGGCTCCGGTCTCGACAAGCCAACGCGCGAACAGATCGTCTTTTGCCCTGAGCGTGATCACGTCTTGCCCTGGAGCGTCGGGGCCGGCGGCGTTCGCGCGCAGCACGACGCGAAGCGCGCCGAGCCGGCGCAACAGCGCGGCCTGCCGTGCGCCCAATGCGGCTTGCGGATCCGTCGTGCCGGAGATCACCAGGAACACCGGCGGAAGAATATCGTCCATCAGCGCGATCCGCCCGTCTGCCGTCTCGACCCGAGGCTGCGGAAACAGCGAGCCGGCTGCTCTGGTCGGCGCGCCGCGCTGATCGCGGTCGAGCAGGCCGCGCGTGAGCGGAGGGATGAGCCGATGGCGCACCGGCTCGCCGCTAACGCGCTCGGCGCGCAGGCGCGCATCGCGCCTGTTCGCGGCCTCGACATCGAGCTCGCCGATGATAAGGCCGAGCTCCTTGGCCTGCGTCACCACGTTTTGCACATGCGTCTTGCGCTCGTCCTGATAGGTGGACAGCACGGCGGTCGAAACCCCGGCCTTTTCCACCAGCAGCAATTTCCAGATCAGGTTTGCGGCGTCCCTGATGCCGGCGCACATGCCCTGGCCCAGAAACGGCGGCATCTGATGCGCGCAGTCGCCGAGAAGGAATATCCGATGACGGTTCCACTGTGCCGCGACCAGGGCATGAAACCGATAGACCGCCGACCGCCAAAGCTCGATGGCGCCGATATCGACAAAGTCCGCCAGCACCTCGCGCACGCGCGCCTCGTCCTGAAACTCCTCCGGCTTTTCGTGCGGCAGGATCTTCAGTTCCCATCGGCGCAGGTTGCGCGGGCCGGCGATGGCGCTGGCGGGCCGCGACGGCCAGCAATATTGCGTGTTCATCTCCGGCAGCGGCGTTGGCCGCCGTTGCCACGCATCCACGACGATCCACCACTCATCGAAGGCGAGGTCTTCATAGCTGATGCCGAGATGCCTGCGCACGAAGCTGTTGGCACCGTCGCAGGCCAGGAGATATCGCGCATGGATCGTGCGGGTCTGCGCGTGCGCCAAGTCCTTGACCGCAAGCGTGACGCCGTCGCCCAGGTCGGCAAGATCCACGACCTCATGGGAGAGCAGGACGTCGACATTGCCGTGCCGCCCGACGGCATTGCGCAACATCGCCTCGAATTCAGGCTGGATGAAATGGATGCCGGTCGGCCAGCCGAGCGGGTAGGGGGGCGGGATGACGTCGGTCTGCTTGATGGTGTTGCCGTCGACCCCGAGATAGCGGGTGCCGGGATGCGGCCGGACATGGGCAGCGAGCTCCTGGCCGATGCCGGCAAACTGCATGCAGCGCATGACCTCGTGATCGGCGGTGATCGCCCGCGGCTTGTCGTAGACGCCGGCGCTCGATCACGGCGACCTTCAGCCCCTGGCCTCCCAGCAGCGCCGCGGCGGTGGCGCCCACGGGTCCGTAGCCGATAATCGCGATGTCGCAGTCCATTGTCTGGCTGTAAGCGGCGGCCGCCGAGGTGGCAAGCGCAGTGCTGCCCTTGTATCATCGCCGCCCGTGTCGTCGGCTGAAGGTGGTCTATTGTCTCGCGCTCCGTCCAAGCAAATGCCGCGTGACCGGTATTTGGCTTTCGCAGAGTGGCGGCTGGGGGTTCAGCGCGCGCGCGATCGCAGAAAGAGCGTCAAATATTTCCGCCTGACCACCCATCACCTCATCATCTGGACCGTGATCATGCGCGGCTATTACGCCGGGCGCCCACCCAGCCTCAACGATTGCCTGCGCAGCGTAACCTGTGCCGCCGAGACGGCGAGAAAGATCATTCGTACGGCGCACGCCAAAGGCTATTTGGAGTTTCGCCAGGCGCCTTCGGATCAACGCAAGAAACTGATCTATCCCTCGCCGCAATGCATTACGGAGTATGAGCGCCACGTCGACACATTTTTGCGGCTGTCGCAGGAGCTCGCCGCAATCGCTCGGCGCACGGCCGGCTGATGCGCGACGTCGTCGGTGGCGCAAGGACAGCGGAAATCGCTCTATAAAATAGAGTTTTCTTCGAATCCATGCGGGGGATAATTCAAACGGAACGTTCGCGCTGCGGCGTGGCAGCACCGCCGCTGCCGATCGCCGCGCGATCCGCCATTGGTGCCGCGATGGACGGGCTGATGCCAACCGCCCCAACCAGGGACCGCGATGCATACGAGCGATACAGCCCTCGGGAAGAATACCAGCCTTGTGCGCCTATACGGCTTGGAACTCGAGGTCGAGCGTCGCGGTCGTGGTCAGCCTCTGCTGGTACTCTATGGTGAAGAGGCGCTGGAGCTCGACGCGCCCGTCCTGGTCGAGCTCGCCAAGAATTACGAGCTGATCATTCCCTCGCCGCCGGGATTCGGCGCGTCGGAGCGGCCGGATTGGATCGAATCGCCGGACGATATCGCTTACATATATCTCGATCTCGCCCAGTCCCTCGGCCTGCGCGCGGTGCCGACGATCGGCTTTTCATTCGGCGGCTGGCTCGCGCTGGAAATGGCGACCAAGGACGCCAGCTTCTGCGCGAAACTGGTTCTGGTCGATCCCTATGGGGTCAAGATCGGCGGCCCCACCGATCGCGATATTGTGGACCCCTGGAACATTCATCCGACCAAGGCAGCCGGCCTCAAGTGGTTCGACCCGGAAAAGGGCAAGCGCGATTTCGGCGCCATGCCCGAGCACGAGCTCACCATCGTCGCCCGCAACAACGAATCCTTTGCGCGCTTTTGCTGGGACCCCTGCCTGCACAATCCCAAGCTCATGCGGCGGCTGCATCGCGTGCGGGTTCCGACGCTGTTCGTGTGGGGTGAGCACGACGGCATCGTTTCCCCCGACTACGGCAAGGCATTCAGCCGGAAGATTCCGCAGGCCAAGTTCGCTATCGTCGGGCAGGCGGGACACTACCCGCACCTCGAGCAGCCCACCGAGTTCCTGACGCTGGTTCAGGACTTTCTCGTATAGCCGGATCGTTTCCGGAGGAGCCGGAATGGACGTTTGGCATTTTACCGAGATGCCTTATCCGCATCTGCCGCCCCTCGATACGCTGAGCACCATGCGGGTGACGTTGCCGAGCCGGCACTACGATCCGAAGATCGGCGCCGACCTCTACAACCGGTATCTCGACGAGTACATGATCGCCGACGATCTCGGTTTCCATCACATGGTCAACGAGCATCATCAGACCGCGACGTGCCTCGACGTTGCCGCGCCGCTATCCGCGGCGATCCTGGCGCGTCAGACCAGAAAAGGCCGCATCTGCATTCTGGGCAATCCGATCGCGAACCGCGGCGATCCCCTGCGCATCGCCGAAGAAATGGCCATGATCGATTGCATATCGCGCGGCCGGCTCGACGTTGGTTTCGTCCGTGGCGTGCCCTACGAGATCTTCGCGGCCAATACCAATCCGACGCAGACGGTCGAGCGCCTGTGGGAGGGCATCGATCTCGCGGTGAAGGCATGGACGAGCCACGACGAGCCGTTCAACTTCGAAGGGCGCTTCACGCGCCGGCGACTGGTCAATCTGTGGCCGCGGCCCTATCAATCGCCGCACCCGCCGGTCTGGATCACCGGCTCGAGCGATTTCGACTCGATCAAGAAGGCTGCCGGCCGCGGCTACGTGTTCGCGACCTTTCTGCAACCGCATGAGAAGGTGAGGGCGTTGTTCGACGCCTATCGCAGCGCCTATCTCGATCAAGGCCTGCCGGGCGGTGGCGGCACCGCGTTCATGCCGCTGGTCTTTACCGGCGAATCCGAGGACGCGGCCGAGGCTGGTGCGCGCGAGCTGATCTGGTACATGACCGCCAAGACCGAGCCGCAGTTCCGTAATCCACCCGGATACGTTCCGGTCGAGCTCAACGTCAAGGCGCTGCAGGGCGCATTTTCCGGACGCACCGATGCCATGCGCGCCATGGGATTGGAGTTTCAGCGCGAACAGGGGGTGGTGATGTACGGCACGCCGGACCAGGTCGCAAAGCAGGTCCGGCGTTTCTACGACCGGGTCGGCGGGTTCGACCACCTGCTGGTGATGCAGCAGGCGGGCTTTCTCGATCATGCCCGCACCGTGCGCAGCATGACGCTGTTCGCCAAGGAGGTCCTGCCACAGATCAAGGATCTCGCCCGCACCCGGCCCAACAACGCCAAGGGCGCCGCGGAATGAGGGCGTTCGCGCAAACCCTGATCACCGCGGCGCTGCTGTCGACGCCCGTTGGCGAGAGTCACGCGCAAACGGCCGACTTCTTCAAAGGCCGCACCGTCGACCTCTATATCGGCTACAGCGTGGGCGGGGGCTACGACGTCTACGCCCGCATGGTCGCCAGGCACATGGGGCGGCACATTCCGGGGAACCCGACCATCGTTCCCAAGAACATGGAGGGAGCGGGCAGCATCCGGCTGGCGAACTGGCTCTACAATGTCGCGCCCCGGGACGGCACCGCATTCGGCACGGTTTCGCGCGGCGCTCCGTTCGACCCGCTGCTGGGAGCTCCGGCCGCTCAGTTCGATGCGCGGGAGTTCACCTGGATCGGCAGCGCCAATAACGAGGTCAGCGTCTGCGTGGCTTGGCACACCACCGGCATCGCCAGGTTCGAGGATCTCCTGAACAAGGAGCTGGTCGTCGGCGGCAGCAGCACCGCCTCGGACACCGACCAGTTCGCCAAGCTGCTCAACGCGCTGTTTGGAACAAAACTGCGCCTCGCCACCGGCTATCCGGGCGGCAACGAGATCAATCTCGCCATCGAGCGCGGAGAGGTGGGTGGACGTTGCGGCTGGTCCTGGTCGAGCGTGGTGGCGACGCACAAGCACTGGCTCGAGCAGAACCGGATCGCCGTGCTGATCCAGACCGCATTGACCAAGCACGCCGACCTGCCCGACGTCCCGCTCATCGCCGATCTGGCGAGGACCGAGCAGCAGCGCCAGATCGTCCAGCTGATTTTCGCGCGGCAGGTCATGGGCCGTCCATTCATGGCGCCACCGGGCGTTCCGCCGGAGCGCGCCCAGGTCCTGCGCGAAGCCTTCATGCGCACGATGAAGGATCCGCAATTCCTCGCCGACGCTGACAAGGCGAAGCTCGAGATCACGCCGGTTTCAGGCGCGGATATCGAGAAACTGGTCAAAGAGGTTTACGGAACGTCGAAAGAGACGGCCGCCGAGGCCGCCGCAATGATCAGGTGATAGGTCTCTGCGACGGGCTTCGCTGCGCTCAACCCATCCTCTGACTGTCTCCGGCCCGCTACGGCCGCCGCGCGATGAAATCGATTTCCACGCGCGCGGCCTTGGCGAGCCCGGTCACGCCGATGCAGGTGCGCGCGGGCCGCTTATTGGGCGGAAAATACGACGCGTAGATCTTGTTCATGGTCTCGAATTCCCGCATGTCGATCAGGAAGGCGCGCGCCGAGACCACGTGCTCGAGGCCCAGCCCGATCTCCGACAGCACCAGCTTCAGGTTGTCCATCACCCGGCGGGTCTGGGCTTCGATACCGACCGGGAGCGGCTCGTCCTCGTTGTCCGGATTCTCCGGTATCTGCCCGGTGACGAAAACCCATCCGTCGGTTTCAACCGCGTGGCTGAAAGGTGCCACCGGAGCGGGAGCCCGATCGAGCATGTGGTGAATGATCGCACCCATAAACGCGTCTCTCCTTGCCGTTCTTTGTCGCCGATGCCGGTCGGGCATCGAATTGACAGTAGTTGCGTCAGGCAGCGGCGTCCAGGCGCGCGCCAGCGCCTTGTCGCTGCAGGGGTGTTGTGGCTAGATTGCCTGGCAAAGCCGGACATAATCGAATTGGGAGAGCGGCATTCAGGACCGGGTGGCGCGAAACGTGCATGCCGTGGGCCGTAACGGGCGCGTCGTGCGCCGAGGGAGAATGCCATGAGTGTGGACTTGCGCGTGTTTGGACTAGCTGCAGTCGCCGCTGTCGCCGTGCTGGCTGCCCAATGCCCGGCGTTGGCGGCCGACGAAATCACGATCGGCGCGCCGCTTCCGCTCACCGGCGCGCTGTCGCCGGAAGGCGAGAAGCTCAAGATGGGTTACGAGCTCTGGCTGGAGGAGCTCGAAAAGCGCGGCGGCATCAGCGTCGGTGGCGTGAAGCACAAGGTCAAGCTGGTCTATTCCGACTATCAGTCGCAGACGCCGCGCGCCGTCCAATTGGCGGAGAAACTGATCAGCAGCGACAAGGTCAACTTCCTGTTCTCTCCGTTCGGCTCGGGCGCGATCAAAGCCGCGAGCTCGGTGGCCGAGAAGTACGGCGTCCCGATGATGGCGTCGACCGCGTCGTCGAAAGAGGTCTACGATCAGAACTACAAGAACCTGTTCGGCCTCTACACGCCCAACGACACGCTCAGCGAGCCCATCGCCACGCTGGTCAAAGCCAAGTTCCCCGACGTCGCGCGCGTCGCCATCCTCGCACGCAACGATCTCTATCCGCTGGCGCTGGGCGGCGAATTCAAGAAGTCGGCGGAGGCCCGCGGGCTGCAGGTGGTGTATTTCGAGAAATATACCATCGGCACCCTCGACCATGCCGCCGCCATCACCCAGATCGGGGCGGCCAAGCCCGACTGGATCGTGGCGACCGGTTACATCAACGATCTCATCCTGATCCGCCAGCAGATGGCCGACCAGAAGGTCACTGCGAAGGTCATCACCGGCATCAACGGCCCGCAATATCAGGAATGGATCGACGCCGTGGGCGCAGTCGGCAACGGGGTCACCACGGCGAGCTGGTTTCACTCCTCGGTGCGCTACAAGTCCGACGACCTGTTTGGTGACACCCAGAACTTCGTGAAGCTGTTCGCCGCGAAATACAAGTCAGAGCCCGACTTCACCCAGGCCTCCGGCTCCGCCATCGGGGTCATTTTGCAGATGGCGATCGAGAAGGCCGGCACGCTCGATCGCGACAAGGTACGAAGCGTGCTCGCCAATACCGAGTTCAAGACGTTCTTCGCGCCCGTGAAGTTCGGGCCCGACGGCCAGGCCAATTCCTACACGCCGCCGATCTTTCAGATCCAGGACAAGAAAGTGGTCGTGATCTATCCCGACGTGATCAAGCAGGCCGATCTGCTGCCTGTGGCGGGACGCTGATGCTGGCGTCTTGACCCGTCGGCGATGAAACCGGGGCGCGGCGTGCGGCTCCCCGCTTGCGCTCGGGGCCCGGAATCACAGCCAATGGATGGCGAACAAGGTAGGGGCGGGTAGTCGGTGCTCTACGTTCAGGTGCTGGTGAACGGGCTGGTGCTGGGTGGCCTCTACAGCTGCATCGCCGTCGGGTTCTCGCTCGTGTGGGGAGTGCTCAATGTCATCAATATCCTGCACGGATCCCTGATCATTCTCGGATCCTACGCGGCCTTCTTTGCCTATCACTACTTGCACATCAATCCGTTCCTGTTCGTGCCGGTGGCGGCGTTTCTTCTGTTCTGCCTCGGCTACGCCATACAGCTCGCGTGCATCAACCGGGTCATGGGCAGCCCTGTGCTCATCACGCTGACGCTGACCTTCGGCTTGAACCTGTTGCTCTACAACTTGATGATCCTCGCGTTCAAAGCCGATTTCCGCAAAGTCATCCTGTCGCCGCCGCTCGGATCCATCAATCTGGGCGGCGTCATCGTGCCGATCGACCGCTTGATCAGCATGGGCTTTGCGCTTGCGCTGGTCGGGCTGCTGTACGCGTTGCTGCGCGGCTCGCGGATCGGACGCGCCATCGTCGCCGTGCGCATGGACCGCGAGGCGGCGCAGCTGATGGGCGTCAATGTGAGCCGCATCTATGCCGTTACCTTCGGCCTCGGTGCGGCCATGGCCGGCGCCGCCGGCAGCTTGTTCAGCGTCATGTTCCCGATTTCGCCGGAGACCGCGAATGCGCTCCTGGGCAAGGCATTCGTGATCTGCGTGCTCGGCGGACTGGGCAGCGTGCCCGGCGTCATGGTCGGAGGACTGACACTGGGCATCATCGAAAGCTACTCCGCCCTGTTCTTCGGGCCGGAATATTCCGTCACCATCTCCTTTACCCTGCTGATCCTGCTGCTGATGTTCCGGCCGACCGGGATCATGGGACGGCGAGGCTACCAATGATGCGCCTCATCGCGTTCGCCGCCGCGATCCTGCTGGTGATATTGCCGGCCGTCGCCGACAATTACGTGCTGCGCGTTGCGACCACGATGATGATGTACAGCGCGCTGGCGCTGGGCTGGAATTTCATCGGCGGCTTCGCCGGATATCCATCCTTCGCCACGGCTGCCTTTTTCGGCCTCGGCGCCTATGCCAGCGGCGTGCTGCAGACCAAGGGCGTGCCGATGCCGGCGGCGTGGGCCCTTGGCGGCGCCATCGTTGCCGTGTTCGCGGCGGCGCTCGGGCGCGCCATCCTGCATCTGCGCGGGCACTATTTCGCCATCGCGAGCCTCGTGGTCGCCGAGGTGCTACGCGAGATCACCAACTCGGCGACCGATCTGACCGGCGGCGGCATGGGATTGAATCTTCCGGTGCTGTCGCTGGACGTGACCGCCCAGGCGCGGCTGTTCTACTACGCCATGTTCGCCGCCGCCGCGGCGGCACTCGCCACCACGGCGCTTGTTGCCGGCAACCGCCTGGGATTCGGTCTGCGCTGCATTCAGCAGAACGAAGATGCGGCGATCATGCTCGGCATCAACACGCTGCGTTACAAAGT
>DASSJW010000105.1:0-5911 GCA_035690995.1 Xanthobacteraceae bacterium | reverse complement strand
GCGAATCGGCCGAATCCATCGCGGATCACGGCCGGTCCCCGCTTGGCATATCGCCGGTCGATCGCGGCAGGAATGGGGCTGTTTCTGCCGGCACGGGCCAAATGGCAGCTTTGCCCACTGTTGTGGCCGGCGTGCCACGGTTGGGTTTGATTCGGCGATCCGACACGGCCCGTGGAGCCAGCGCGCCCCCGTCCCAAACCGAGGCTCGGCCCGTTAAAACGTCGTTTTCAGTTTGAGATGATCAAGGCGATTGATCGATTTGACGTCCACCCGTCGCACCTGGCTGTCCTGCAGCACATCGAGCGGGACGGTGGCGCCAGCCGCGCCCTGAGCCCACACCTTGCGATAAAAATCCGCCAGACTCTTGGGCGGCTCGCCGTTGACGCTGACAATCACGTCGCCGCGCTTAAGACCTGCTTTCTCCGCCGGCCCGCCGGGCGTGACACGGCTGACGAACAGGCGGCCACGTAGCTCATCGGTGTTGATGCCCAGCCAAGGCCGCCCTGGTCCCGCGACGCGACCGTCGGAGATGAGGTCACCGAGAATCGGTAACAGCCGGTCGATCGGTACAAACATGTTGCCGCGCGTCTTATCGCTTCCGCCGATGGCATCGCCTACGATCAGCGAACCGACACCGATCAGCTTGCCTTCGCGATTGATGAGCGCGGCCCCGCTCCAGGCCGGATGCGGCGGCGCGGTGAAGAGCGCTTCATCGAGCATGTATTCCCAATTGCCGGCGAACTCCCGCTTGGCCACGATGTACGCGCCGGCAACCATGTCGGCACCGCCAAAGCTTGCGACCAGCACGGGATCGCGCTCCTTGACGTCTGCGGACTTACCTAACGGCATCGGTTTGAGCTTGAGCGGTTCCATCGTCCGCAGCAGACCGAAGCCGGTTTCATGGTCGTAGCCGACCACGTTCGCCGGCACGGTGCGCCCGTGGTTGTCGACCACCTCGGCCGCATACGCCTCCACCATGAGGTAACCGATCGTCAGCACGAGGCCGTCATTGTCGATGACGATGCCGGATCCTTCGCGTTCACGGCCCAAGCCTTCGACAGTGCGGCCGTCGGGGGTGACATGCGTCTTGATTCGCACCACCGCCGAAACTAGGTCTTCAATCCAAGCGTTCTGCGCGGAGGCCGTGGATCCGGTCATGACGACGGCCAACATCGCGGCCGTACACGCTCGCGCCCAAAATGTGCGGGTAGTAGAGCAAGGGATACGAACACTGGCCATGAGCACCCTCGACATTTCGAGATCGCTGCGTCGCTTCCACGGGCAAATGCGACGGCTTATCGCTGAGAGCATGCCACGAACGGCGCCGCTGATTGATGGTACTCCTGCAACCAGGACCCGACTACAGGGAGAATCGCTTCTGCGGCGGGCCGCTGCCTCTCGGAAAGCAATGACCAAAGGTGAGGAACTCATCCCCCGCGCTTAAGCCGCGTGCAGACGTCAAACCCGCCGGCCGCGCTTCCCGACAATCACATTGCACGTCTATTATATTCTGGCGATGCTGTTCATCGAACTTGTGATCGTTGTCGCGTTGATTCTGCTCAACGGCCTCCTCGCTATGGCCGAGCTTGCGGTCGTGTCGGCGCGGCGCGCTCGTCTGCAGGCCCTGATCAACCGCCAGGTGGTCGGCGCCCGCCGGGCGCTGGCGCTCGCGTCCGAACCGGGCAAATTTCTCTCGACCGTCCAGATCGGGATCACTCTGAATGGCATCCTCTCCGGCGCGTTTTCGGGGGCCACGCTCGGACAGAGGCTGGCGCAATGGTTTGCGGCCGTCGGCATGGCGCCGGGAATCGCGGAAATCGCCGGTGTGGGCTTGGTGGTCGCCGCAATTACCTATGTTTCTCTGATCGTCGGCGAGCTTGTGCCGAAGCAGATTGCGCTGCGCGACCCTGAGCGAATCGCAGTTCGCGTAGCGCCCGCAATGACGGCACTCGCGACGATCGCTTCGCCGGTCGTCTGGCTCCTCGACATTTCCGGGCGCTCGGTGTTGCGCCTGCTCGGCTACGGCAGGGAGGCCGGGCACGGGATCACCGATGATGAAATCAAGACTCTGATCGCAGAAGCGGAAACCGCAGGGGTGATCGAGCCCAGCGAGCGGGCAATGATCGCCGGGGTGATGCGATTGGGGGATCGTCCGGTTCGTGCGGTGATGACGCCGCGGCGCGACGTGGACATGGTCGATCTGTCCGCCGATCCGGAGAGTATCCGAAGGACGATTCTGGAGAGCATCCATTCACGCCTGCCCGTTTACGACGGCGTGCCAGACGAGATGCTCGGCGTGCTGCAAGCAAAGGATCTACTGGAGGCCTATTTGCGCGATGAACCACCGGACTTGCGCGCGTGCGTGCGTCCGGCGCCCAACGTTCCCGACACCGCTGACGCCCTCGACGTCCTGGAGGTGATCAAGGCGGCCCTCGTCCACATGGCTTTGATTCACGACGAATACGGCCACTTCCAAGGCGTGGTCACCAATGCGGATATCCTGGAAGCGATCGTGGGCGTTTTCCGGACGGCGGAAAGCGAGCCGGATGCCGTGCAGCGCAAGGATGGCTCGTGGTTGATCGCCGGCAGCATGCCGGTCGACGAGATGGCCGAGCGGCTCGACGTCGCAATTCCGCTGGAGCGAAGTTATCACACAGCGGCGGGCTTCGCGCTCGACCGGCTCGGCCACTTGCCGCAGATCGGCGAGAGTTTCGACACCCAAGGCTGGCGCTTCGAGATCGTCGATATCGACGGCCGTCGCATCGACAAGATCCTGGCGGCGCGTCTCGCAGGTACGCGGCGGCGGGCGTCGAATTGAGGCGGTCCGGAGCTGCCGAGCGCGGACAGTTGCCGCACCCGTTACTTGGCGGGGCACCGCTGGTAATGGGTGAGGTTCTGGAAATCGGGACCGGCGGACAACTCACCCGCTTCCTTCGGGAGGATAATGCGATTCAATTCCGTTTTCTCCTCCGGAGCGGTGAGGTTCGAACAACGCATATGGGCGGAGTAGATCGGCCCGCTGCCCCCGGCGGTTTCGGTGAGCCATTGAATCTCGCAGCTCGCCTCTGATGTGACGTAACCCTTTTCCGACACGACGACGGTGGCTTTCCTGTCGCGACAGAGGTCGGGACTCGGTGCCCACGTGCCCCAGAAGCGCTCCGGGACGCTCAGATGCCGGACCGAGTCCGCGAGCGAGGGAGCCGACAGAGCCACAGAAACGAGAGTCATTAGAATGCGCATTGTCTTCACTCGCCGTCGCTAGCGCGCGACTTTACCGCGGATGGTGGGCCAAGTTCCAGCCCCGCAGACGGCGTAGCGATTCCGTCAGAGCGTCCGAGACGCGATTTGAATCGCTTACATTCCGCAACCAGTGTTCGAGGGCATTCCACCCTCGCCTCGGGGTTCGACCGGCGCGACGGTTTCGCTATGCTCAGCCGGTTTCCCGCCGGTTGACCGCATATTTCAGCCGGGGGGGGGTGATCCGCATCGTGCAATGCCCGCACCTTTCGCGGCCCTGGTCCTGGAGAACGCCATGATCGTCGTGCGCGACCCCATTCTGCAGCCAATCTCGATAACCGACTTGCGCCCGACGCAGATGACAGTCGGGATGCGGGAGGTGAACCAAAAGCGCGACCACCTGCGAACCCACGTCGCCAAGAAGATCGGCAAGTTTCTCGGCGGCCACATGATTCCGGTTGTCATGGGTCCGCGAGAGCGTCACTACATCATCGATCATCATCATCTTGCCTTGGCTCTTCACAAGGAAGGCCTCGAGCACGTGCTCGTCAGCGTAGTTGCCAATCTGAGCATGCTGAAAGCGGATGCATTCTGGATCGTGCTCGATCACCATGCCTGGGTACATCCATACGACGCCAAGGGCCGCCGTCGCGAATTCGACGACATTCCGCGCTCCATCAACGAGCTTGCGGATGATCCGTTTCGCAGTCTCGCCGGCGAGCTGCGCCGCGCCGGAGGCTTCGCCAAGGACGTCACACCATTCAGCGAATTTCTGTGGGCGGACTTTTTGCGTCGGCGCCTGAAACGCAGCCAGATCGCGAGGGATTTCACCGGCTCGCTCGAGCGAGCGCTCATCCTCGCGAAAAGTCAGGAAGCCCGCTACCTGCCCGGATGGTGCGGGCCCAACCCGCCGTGATGATCGGTGCGGCCGACGGACTCTTCGTCGCGTGCGGGAACGGCTTCCGAGCGGTGGCAGCGGGCCGCCGCGCGTCCCAACGGACAAGGTACGCAAAACCTCCTTTCAAACGACATCGTCGGGTGCGAGGTGGCAGGCCGACTCTTCGCTGATTTCAATCTGCAAGGTCGTGTGCCCAATCCCAAAGCGATGCCTCAGCTCGCGCGCGGCATGCAGGAGGAACGCGTCACCGGGATGGCCCCCGGGGAACACAAGATGCGCGGTCAGCGCGCTTTCGGTGGTGCTCATCGACCAGATGTGAAGGTCATGCACGGACGAAACGCCCGCGCAGGTCGCGAGGTACCGGCGAACCGCTTCGGGGTCGATCGTGCTTGGAACCGCATTGACCGACATTGCCAGCGAGTCCCGAAGCAGGCCCCAGGTGCCCCAGACAATCACGCCAACAATTACGAGGCTGGTCAGCGGATCGAGCCAAACCCAGCCGGTGTAGAGAATGACGAGACCCGCGACGACGACACCTGCCGACACGCCGGCATCCGCGACCATGTGCAGGAACGCGCCGCGAATGTTCAGGTCGCCCTTGCGGCCCGAAGCGAACAACCAAGCGGTTCCACCGTTGATGACGATACCTACGGCGGCCACGATCATGACGATGACACTGGCCACCGGCTCGGGATGAAACAGCCGCAGGATCGCCTCCCAGGCGACCGCTCCCACCGCGACCAGCAGGAACACGGCGTTGAACAATGCCGCGAGGATCGACGAACTGCGCAGGCCATAGGTGTAGCGGGAGGAAGGCGGCCGCTTGACCAGAACGCTGGCAACCCACGCGATCACAAGGCCCAGCACATCGGAGAGGTTGTGTCCCGCGTCCGCCAGCAACGATACCGAGTTGGCGAGCAGGCCAAACGCAAACTCCACTGCAACGAAAGTCACATTGAGGCCGATGCCAACGGCAAAGGCTGTGCCGAAGTTTGCCGGAGCGTGAACGTGCGCGGCGCCATGCGGATGGTCATGGTCGGTTGGCTGTGCATGCACAGCGTGATCGTGCTTCACGGATACCCCTTTAACCCTGGTGCCGGACACCGAAGCACCATCTTTTACGCGGGCGGCTTCGCGCGCGTCCTGAAATTTTGCAATAGCCCGCCAACCGAAGCCCGGCCGCGCTCGAACTTCGCATGAGAGCCCGGCGACACAGAAAGCGTGAGCACCGTAGCGCTGATGAGCGCTCCGATGCCCGCGGTCGAAATCTGTGCACGGAAGGCCGAAGCAAGCGAAAAAAAAGCCCCGCCGAGGCGGGGGCAAGTTCGTCCCAGTTCGGCGTAATTCTCAAGACAGCCGGGGGATCGGGGGGGACCGGGTAGCCGTCTCGCTTCGCCTTACCCCTTAGACGCCGGTGCGATGACCCGGGTTCAAAAGAAACCAGAATAGTACTACCTTACCGTCAGGCATCCGAAGGGGGCGTCTGCACGTGGAACACCGGCATCGACTTGGCGGGAGGGGTGTCCGCCCATAACAATTGATATTGCTTGATTTTTCTTGGCCTTCAGCTTTGGGCCATGCCCTTGCCCATGCGTTTTAGATCGGCGGCGGTACCACACACCGGCCGTGCGGGAAGCCTCGGGCACGCAGCGCGGCCTCGCCCCTGAAAGGCGCTGCTGTTCTCCTCGCCTCCTCGCCGCGCTTGTCATGAGGTTCGTACTCGGACTCGACGACAGGATGGATCCCAGCGGCTGCAATGGCTCAATCCTCAGCCGG
>DASSJW010000104.1:0-4872 GCA_035690995.1 Xanthobacteraceae bacterium | reverse complement strand
AACAAACTCACGCCGCTGGTCCATAGTCGATACCTCTCGCCACGGCATGGATGGGCCCCCTTGTTGCCGAATCCACGCAATGATGAGGTGTCGGTTATGTCTCCGAACAGGTGTCGGCTATGTCCCCGGGCTGAACAAATTGTCCCGGCGATGCCGATTCTCGAGCTCCCATTTCTCATAGCGGTCACGCCCCGCAGGAGGTGGCTGCGCGATAGGCCGCTTTCCCCGCGCGCGGCGCTTGCTATCTTGCTCTCGGTGGATGGCAGTGCGGGCCGTGTCACATCGTTCGTGACGCCGAGGTGGACCGCGCCCCTGGCCGGGCTCGCAAGATTGCCGGGAAATGCCCGCCAATGACGGTCCGGGGGTCGCTGCCCTGGTGTGCAGCATAGAGGTCACCATGAAATTCGGTGTGTTCGACCACATGGACGACGCGGGGCTCCCGCTCGGTCAGCTCTACGCCGACCGGCTCCGCCTGGTCGAAGCCTATGACCGCGCCGGCCTGCGCGGCTACCACCTCGCCGAACACCATTCGACCCCGCTGGGCTGTGCCGCCTCGCCCGGGCTGTTCCTCGCGGCCGCGGCGCAGCGCACCAAGACGCTGCGCTTCGGCCCTCTGGTCTATCTGCTGCCGTTCTATCATCCGCTGCGCCTGATCGAGGAAATCTGCATGCTCGATCAGATGAGCGGCGGGCGCCTCGAGCTCGGCGTGGGCCGCGGCGTGTCGCCGTTCGAAACCAAGGCTTACGGGCTCGACTTCGCCACGACCGGCGAGATCTATCACGAAGCCTTTCAGCTCATCCTGAAGGGGCTCGCATCGGATGAATTGACGTTCGAAGGCAAGCATTACCAATTCCGCCACGTGCCGATGATCCTGCGGCCGGTGCAACGCCCGCACCCGCCGTTGTGGTATGGCACCACGATCCCCGAGAATGCGGATTGGCCGGCGGCGAACGACGTGAACATCGTCACCATTGCACTGCGTCCGACGGTGCGCGTGATCACCGATCGATATCGGGCGGTGCGGGCCAGGCTCGGCAAGGATCCGGCGATCGGCCCGCTGTTGGGCGTCGCCCGCCACGTGGTGGTGGCCGATACCGACGAGGCCGCGCTCGAAATCGCGCGGCGCGCCTATCCGCGCTGGCGCGACAGCTTCCGCTGGCTGTTTGCGCGCCACGGCGCCGAGCCGCGCATCGCGGGACTCTATCCGCCCACATTCGACGAACTGGCCGCGCTCGACAACGGTATCGCGGGATCGCCCCGCACCGTGCGTGACTTCGTCGCGGCCGAGGCCAAGGCGAGCGGCAGCAATTACCTGCTGTCCTGGTTCGCGTTCGGCGACATGACGCTGGCGGAATCGCTGCGCTCGGTCGAACTGTTCGCGCGTGAGGTGATGCCCGCGTTCGCCGACGCCGCGCCATGAGCCGGAAGATCCGGCTGCTTTCCCGCAATCCCCTTTCAGCTAGCGCGCGCACGCGGCGCGGCTGCGGCGTCGATCGACAACGTCAATCGCCGACGGCGCGCGGCAACTCGGTCGCGGGCGGAGTGAGCTCCATGGGAACCATGGCGGCGTCCTTGGAATTGCGCAGCGTGAGCGACGTCTTCACGTTGCGCACATGCGGAGCAGCGGTAAGCTCGGCGACGAAAGCCTGGAAGGTCTTCAGGTCGGGTGCCACGCATTTGAGGACGAAGTCGATCTCTCCGGACAGCATCCAGCATTCGCGCACCAATGGTTGCGCGCGCACGAAATCCTCGAACGCTTTGAGGTCGGCATCGGCCTGGCTGCTCAGGTGCACCATGGCAAACACGGTAACTTCGTAGCCGAGAAGCTTCTCGTCCAGCAGTGCGCGGTAACCCTTGATGTAGCCGGCCTGCTCGAGTGCGCGAACGCGTCGCAGGCAAGGCGGAGCCGAGATGCCCACGCGGCGCGCGAGCTCGACATTGGTCATGCGGCCATCGTCCTGCAGTTCCCTGAGAATCTGGCGGTCTATCGCATCGAGACGAGCGGCCACGGCGGCTCCGATCCTGGCGATTGTCGTCACCCATTCTTAACGATGTTTGGCGGTGGCACGAAACATTATTGCGCAGAATGGTACCAGACAACCTCCACGGCCTTCACAACCCTGTGGCATTCTGGTCTGCATATCTTGCATAGCTCCCCGGAACCCATAGATTGCGGCAAAGCCACCAGGGCTTCGGGGCCGCCCTGCCATTTCGGCGAACGCCTTGGGGACCGGTGGTGGCGGTAAAGCCGCCCGAGGCGGCATTCGAAGACTGAGAGCGCGTCCAGCAGCTGTCGTGACGCCATCTGCCAAGGCCGAGTGCGTCGATCGGCTGCCACTGCGTTGAACGCGCGCCCGCAAGCGCACAAAGGGTCTTTTCTCGATGGGCAAGATCACCCACGCCAAGGTCGTCATCATCGGTTCGGGGCCGGCCGGCTACACGGCGGCGATCTATGCCGCTCGCGCCATGCTGGAACCGACCCTGATCCAGGGCATCCAGCCCGGCGGACAGCTGACGATCACGACTGAGGTGGAAAACTATCCCGGTTTTGCCGACGTCATCCAGGGCCCCTGGCTGATGGAGCAGATGCAGAAACAGGCCGAGCATGTCGGGACGAAGCTGGTCATCGACCACGTGAGCAAGGTCGATCTGGCGCATCGGCCATTCCGCATCGAATGCGACTCGGGCGAGCGCTATCACGCCGACAGCGTCATCATCGCAACCGGGGCGCAGGCGCGCTGGCTGGAATTGCCATCCGAACAGAAATTCAAAGGCTATGGCGTCTCCGCTTGCGCGACCTGCGACGGCTTTTTCTATCGCGGCAAGGAGGTGCTGGTGATCGGTGGCGGCAATACCGCCGTCGAGGAGGCGCTGTTCCTCACCAATTTCGCCTCCAAGGTCACCGTGGTTCACCGGCGCGACAGTTTCCGCGCGGAAAAGATCCTGCAGGACCGGCTGTTCAAGAATCCCAGGATCTCGGTGATCTGGGACAGCGTGCTGGAGGACGTGCTCGGCAACGAGAACCCGCTCAAGGTCAAGGGGGCGGTGCTCCGCAACCTGAAGACCGGCGCTCTCAGTGAGCAGCGGGCCGACGGCATATTCATCGCCATCGGCCATACGCCCGCATCCGAACTCTTCGTCGGGCAGGTAGAGATGAAACCCTCCGGCTACATCAAGACCGCGCCGTTCTCGACGGCAACCTCGGTGCCGGGGGTATTTGCCGCCGGTGACGTCACGGACGACGTCTACCGCCAGGCCGTGACCGCCGCCGGTCAGGGCTGCATGGCCGCGCTCGAAGCGGAACGTTTCCTCGCCGCGCAAGGCGAAGCGGAGCCGGCGGTCGCGGCGGAATGAGACAGCGAATGAGCATGGACTGGGACAAGCTGAAGGTTTTCCACGCCGCCGCCGAGGCCGGGAGTTTCACCCATGCCGGCGAACAGCTGGGGCTGTCGCAATCGGCGGTCTCGCGACAGGTATCGGCGCTCGAACAGGAGCTCGGCGTGTCGTTGTTCCACCGCCACGCCCGGGGACTCATTCTCACCGAGCAGGGTGAGCTGCTGCACCACACGGCGCATGACGTATTCATGAAGCTCGAGGCCGCGCGGGCCAAGTTGACCGACAGCAAGGAGCGGCCCAACGGCGAACTCAGGGTGCAGACCACGCCCGGCATCGGCGTGCATTGGCTCACCCCGCGGCTGGGCGAATTCATCGATCTCTATCCCGACATCCACATCACGCTGATCACCACTGACGAGGAACTCGATCTGGCGATGCGTGAAGCCGACGTCGCCATCCGGCTGCGGCTGCCGACCCAGCCCGACCTGATTCAACGCAAGCTGTTCTCGGTCCGGTTCCACGCCTATGCCTCGCCGGAATACATCAAGCGATTCGGCACGCCGCGCGCCCTCGATGACCTCGACAATCACCGCCTCTTGCTGCTCGGCGGCACGATCGTGCCCAATCATTTCGAGAATCGGCGCTGGCTGATCGAGGTCGCGCGCAATGGCAAGGGCCCGCGCCAGCCCACGCTCACGATCAACAATGTCCTCGGCGTCATGCGCGCGTGTCAGCGCGGCATCGGCGTGGCGCTGCTGCCGGATTACCTGGTCGAAGAGAACGGCGGCCTCGTGCAGTTGTTCGGCGAATCCGACTCGATCGCGCTCGATGCCTATTTCGTCTATCCGGAAGAATTAAAATCGGTGGCGCGCGTGCAGGTGTTTCGCGACTTCCTGGTCGCGAAAGCGCAACGCTGGCATTTCTGACAAGCGACAACGATGCCGGCGGCATCGATTCCATAACCAATCATCGACCTTCCATAACCGAGAGCGAGGTCGCATGGCTGGCATGCGACCCTTTGTGTTGTATGAGGAAAATGCCTCTGCATACTGTCTCTCACTGATGGCAGCCGGTTGCCCATCCTCCCAGATTGCAATCGTCCACCGTCAGCTGTTCCCCTCTGGAAGGTGATTGTCGGCCCCCGCGCCGACAAACTGCAAACCGGACCCGCGAGGGTCCGGTTTTCTTTCGCGTGATGGCGCTCTGGATCCGCATGCCGCGGTTTTCTTTTGCGCCAATGCCCAGTGCGGACTTGCGCGCGCGCGCAAGCCGATTTACGTTATTGGCGTTTAAACAAACTAGGGAAGAACACCATGGCCTGGACGACTCCCACCCTCGTCGAGATCTGCATCGGCCTCGAGATCAACGGTTACCTGCCGGCCGAGTTCTGATCCCGACGCCTCTGCGTCGGTCCTGAATGGGGCGCCTCTCCGCCATCGTGCTTGGCTCGGCGGCGGGGGGAGGTTTTCCGCAATGGAACTGTCGTTGCCCGACATGCCGCTTGGCATGGGCGGGTGACGTGCGCGCGCGTCCGCG
>DASSJW010000103.1:0-4029 GCA_035690995.1 Xanthobacteraceae bacterium | reverse complement strand
GGCATGGAAGCCGAGCGGCTTGCCCAGCTCCTGCAGCGCGGAATAGAGCCGCATGTAGGAGTTATGCCAGACCGGCTTGTGGCGCGTGGAGGTGACGGAAAAGCCGACCACCCCGGGCGCGTCGCCAAAACGCTCGACCGTTTTGACGCAGGCGTCGGGATCGTTGAACGGCAGGTAGAGCAGCGCCTTCTGCCGCGTGTCCTGCGGCAGGATCTGTTCGAACAGCCAGCGGTTATAGGCATTGCCGAGCGCCACCTCGGCATCGACCTGCGGGTGCATGCCGAGCGAGAGCATCGGGGTCGGGAACACCACCATGTAATCGATGCCCAGCGCATCCATGGCGCGCTGGGTGAGCTGCACCTGGCGATGCAGCCCGGGCGGGGTCGGCTCGGCGAGCTTCTGCTGGTGCATGATGCGGCCGGCGACGTCCTGGTAGAGCGGTCCATTGGCGTTCAACAGGCCAGGCGCCGGGCCGCGGTCGCGGAACGCTTCGGCGATGTACCGCAGCACCTCGTTGTCGATGCGATCGGTGATTTCCGACCAGAACGCGGTCTCGTTGACATGCGCATCGACGTCGACGACGAGCCAGTCCTTGAGTTTTTCCGTGGTCGGCGCGGCCTTGGCCAGATAGTCGCGGGTGTCGGTGCGGGTGGAAATCTTCTCGAGCTCGGTGATCGGGGGCGCGGTTTCGCGGATATTCATGTTTTCCACCCTGCGTTGCGGAACGCGGATCGGTCCGAATTCATCGGTTCCGGTTGTTGCCCACACTTTATTAGTACGGTTCTAGGCGCGCAACGGGTGGAAATCTCAGGGCGAGCGCCTCATGCGCATGGGCGACGCGCCTGGGAAGCGCCACCGATCGTCGCGCAACATGCAGCGTCCCGCCGCCCGCTCGATTCGCGTTACGGCGCATTGAGCATTTTCCGCGGGCGTAGCGATTTCAGCGGCGGCATGCTCTAACCGCAAATCCGGGCGGCGCCGGCCTGTTGCGGCGCGCCATGACAAGGAGGTGCAAGCATGCGTGCGAGCCGTCATGCCCTATCCGTTGGCAGGCGCGTCATGCTGATGGCCGCTACGGCCGGATCGATTGTCCTGATCGCGGCCGCCCCGCGCGCCGCGCCGGCACAAGCGCCGGACGGGCCAGCCGCCGCATGGCGCGTCGAGTGCACGGGCGATGGCAAGACGCTGGACTGCCGCGCCGTCCAGCAGGTGTTCCAGCGCGAGACAAGGCAGCTGGTGCTGTCGGCGGTGGTGCGGCCGGCAGCCGACGCCAAGACCGGCGCAATGGTGCTGACGCTGCCGCTCGGGCTCAATCTTACCGAGCCGGTGACGATCAAGGTCGATAACGGGGCAGCCGAGCGGCAACCGATTCAAACCTGCACCAATGTCGGATGCTTCGTCGCCCTGACGCTCTCGGACAAGATGATCGCGGCCATGCGGACCGGGGCCGATCTGAAAATCACCGTGCAGGACGCCAACAAGAAGCCGGTCGATATGAGTCTGCCGCTGCTCGGCTTCGGGGTCGCATTCGACAAGGCGAAGTGACGCGCCGGCGGCAGGCTGCCACCGCGTCACGCGCCGAACTCACGCATCATTTCGAATTGTAGCAACGGCGGTTCCGCCGGCATGACCTCCATGCAAACGGAACAGAGCCGTTGCGGGGCGGGTTGTCGCCACGATGACGACCCCAACACAATACCGCAGGTTCGCGGAGGAATGCCGGCGCCTGGCGCAACAGGTCGAGTCCGACCGGCACCGCTTGGTCCTGCATGAGATGGCGTCGGCGTGGGAGGCGCTCGCGGACGAGACCGAGGAAACGGGCCTTCAACCGTCGACCTGATGGGGTTCTTCCGCGTCAACGGGCAGCGCGCGTTCGGCCAAGCGAAACCACACCTGCGCCATCTGCAGCAGGCTCGCGCGGGCACGCGGGTCGCTGACGGCGCTGGCCATTTCCAGGCACTCTCGAGCGTACCGCCGGTACGCGTCTGACTTCCCCACCAGACGGGGTCCCCTACTCTCAATGCCGCTTACCGCAACGCGGCACCGGCGCCGATGTTCCGATATTTGCCGCGAGGCGGCTGTCGCGCCCAGCGGGTCGATCGCGAGTGGCCACAAAAGGAGGATTCCGCCTTCGTTCCGGGTCCGGCCCGGACACCGGCAGCCGGGTACCGCACGAGCTTGGGATCGGGTGTGACCTTATTGAAACATCTGCAAAAATTGCCAAAACCCGCGGCCGAACGGTACCCGCCAGCGATTGCTTCCGGCTTTCGCGGGGACGTAAGGTTGGGGAAAAGTCCGTAGTTCGAGGGGTCCCGGGCATGTTCGCCGGCGCGCGCGCCATCGCGACCGCTTTGGCGATGGTCAGCGTGTCATTCGCTGCCGTCGCACAAGGCGTTCCGCCCGGTGCGCAAATCGTCCCGCCCAGCGATCAGCCCGGCCGCGAGCGGGAGCGCTTCGAGCGGCCGCCGGTTCCGCTCGCACAGCCGGGTGGCCCGGCCATCGCCGTGCCCGGCATCGAAGCCCCGCCCGGCGCGGCGCAGACCATGCTCGTGCTGCGCCAGATCCGGATCGAGGGCGCGACCGTCTACACCAGCGCACAGCTGTCCGAGCTTTATGCCGATCTCATCGGGCACAAGATCACGCTGCAGGCGGTCTACGATGTCGCCGCGCGCATCACCGCCAAATATGGCGGGGATGGCTACGTGCTCTCGCGCGCGATCATTCCGGTGCAGGAACTGGATCCCAACGGCGCCGTGGTTCGCATCCAGGTGCTGGAAGGCTATGTCGAGGCGGTCGAATGGCCGGCACAGCTCTCGAGCTATCGCGACTTCTTCTCCTACTACGCCTCGCGCATCACCGCCGAGCGGCCGGTCAACATCCGTACCATCGAGCGCTATCTCCTGCTCGCCGGCGACCTGCCGGGGCTGAAGTTCAAGAACAGCCTCAAGCCGCATCCGAGCAAGGTGGGCGCGGCGATCCTGGTGGTCGAGGTCACGGAGAAGCCGGTCGACATGTTCAACCGGGTCGACAACCGCGGCACCCATGCGCGCGGCCCGCTCGAGTACCTGACCAGCCTCACCGCCAACAACTGGCTGCGAATGCACGAGGCGCTGACGCTTACCTATGCCGGCGCGTTCCAGACCAGCGAGCTGCAGTTCTACAGCGCCACCTACCGGCAGGTGCTCAACGGCGAAGGCCTGACCTTCTTCGCCAATGCCAGCTATGGCCTCGGCTTTCCCGACCTGGGCCGTGACCAGGATTTCCTGCACTACCACACCCGGAGCCTGTACCTCGAAAGCGGGCTGAGCTACCCGATCATCCGCGCGCGCGAGCGCAACCTCAACATCGCCGCGCTGACGTTCGCGACCGAGGACCGCGGCATCTTCTTCGACCTGGAGGGCGCGCCGCCGAGCACGCTCGATCGGCTACGCGGCTTCCGCGTGCGGGTGGACGGCGACTCGGCCGACTCCTCGGGCGCCATCAACCAGTTCTTCTTCGTGTTCAGCCAGGGCATCGAGGGCCTCGGCAGCACGCAGAACCAGAGCGATCTGGCGTCACGCTTCAATGGCCGGGTCGATTTCACCAAGATGGAGCTGACGGTTTCGCGGCTGCAGCCGCTGTTCGACCGCTTCTCCATCCTCACCGCCGCCTACGGGCAATACGCCCTGACCCCGCTGCTGGTGTCGGAGCTGTGCGGCTATGGCGGGCGCCTGTTCGGCCGCGCCTTCGACCCCTCGCAGTTCGTCTCCGACACCTGCCTGGAGGTGCTCGCCGAGCTCCGGTACGATATTCCCCTGGAACTCAAAGCACTTAGCCAATCGCAGCTGTACGGCTTCGTCGACCACGGCTGGCTCCATAATATTGCCCCGGTTCCCGGCACATTCAGCAATGTGGATGCTGCCTCGTTGGGAGCTGGGCTACGGCTGGGCTGGCTGAATGCAATAACCGCTGATCTGTCGGTCGCGCAGGTCGCACAAGGTGCGGGCCTGCTCGGCACCGGTGCGGTGCCGGGTCTGCTTCAGACCGGCC
>DASSJW010000102.1:0-10447 GCA_035690995.1 Xanthobacteraceae bacterium | reverse complement strand
AAATCCGATAGCGGGCCGGCGATCCGTCCATACGGGTCAGCGCCCCCACAGCTCCTTGCTCGCCAGGCGGGCGCCTTCCGCGAGGCTTTCGAGTTTCGCCCACATGACCTGGGGATGGACGCGCTGAATGTCCTGCGCCTGGGCGAAGCCGCAATCGGTCCCGGCGATGACGTTTTCCCGCCCGACCAGCTTGGCGAAGGTGACAATGCGCTCGGCGACCAGGCGCGGATGCTCCACCGTCGTGGTGTGATGGGTGACCACGCCCGGGATCAGGATCTTGCCGGCCGGAAGCTTGACCTTTCGCCACACGTACCACTCGTGCTCATGGCGCACATTGGCCGCTTCGATGGAATAGGCGCCGGCCCGCACCTTGAGGATCAGATCGACGATGTCCTCGAGCTCCGCGTCGGCGACATGAGGCACGTGCCAGCTGCCGAAACAGACGTGGTAGCGGATGCGATCCTCGGGTATGCCCTCCAGCGCGTGATTGAGCGCATCGATCCGAAGCTCCGCCCATTCGCGATAGCGCTGCGGGCTCTGCGCCACGAGATGGTCGTACATGTTCGCGAGCACGGCATCGTCGACCTGCAGAACGAAACCGGCCTTGTGGACCTCGAGATACTCCTCCCGCAGCGCCTCCGCGATGGCGAACACATAGTCGCGCTCGCTCGGATAGTGCTCGTTGGCGGCGTCGTAGCCGACGCTCGCTGGCGCGACCGCGGTGAAGAAGACCTCCTCCACCGCCGCTGCGGCGGCGGCAGCCTTGAGATTGGCGAGATCGCGCCGAACGCTGGCATGGTCGCGATAGGCGATGGGGCCGATGCAGGCGTGTCCGGGCGTGCCGACGGTGCCGCGCGGGAACTCCGCCGCCATGAAATCGGCGAACCGGATGCGGTCGCGGCCGAGCCAGACCGCCGGGTAGAGCTTGTCCGGCCGCGGCTCGAATCCGCTCAAGCGCTCCAGGCTGTAATTGGCCCAGCCGGACTTGCCGAACTCGCCGTCGTTGACGACGTCAATCCCCGCCTTCGCTTGCCGCGATACGACCTCCGCCACCGAGCGGGTGAGCTCCTGCTCATAGGCGTCGCGGTGCGCGCCGTCGCGATCCTTGCCGGCATCCAGCAACGCCTTGGGGCGGATCAAGCTGCCCACATGCGTCGTCAAGATGCGCTGCTCGCTTCGCTTCATCGCCTATGTCCCGTCAGATGAGTGGCGGACGCCGTGCGTGCACGACCGGCACTACGGCACGCTCCCTTGGGAGCGACACACGATGGCGCCGCGCACTGCCCTCGCTCTGATCCCAAGTCACCGGTATCCGCGCTAATAGCCCGACTTGTGCTCGGCAAGGGTCTTGCGCAAATCCTCGAAGATCGCCTGCGGATCCTGGCCGGCTTTGCGCACCGCCGCTTCCCAATTGGCGACCACCGGTTCGGCGGACTTCCGCCAGGCGGCAAGCTGGTCGGGGCTGAGCGCATAGACGTCCTGGCCGGGCATGGCCTTGATCTTGCCGCGGCCGTCCGACTCGAAGTCCGCCCATGGCGCCGCGATTCTCAGCGCCCAATCGCTGGTGCAGTGCGCATCCATCACCTGCTTTTGCGACGGCGACAGCGAATCATACTTGCTCTTGTTCAGCACCCAGACCTGCTCCGAGACATAGAGCGGCGAGTCGATGTGATATTTGGTGACCTTCTCGATGCCGAACAGCAGCATCGATCCCCAGGGAGAGCCCGCGGCATCGGCCACGCCCTTTTCCAGCACGTCGCGGATCTCGGGCGCCGCGGCCTGCACATTGCTGGCGCCGAGCAGCGTCATCCAATTGGCGATCACCGCATTCGGCGGACGCACCTTGAGCCCGGACATGTCCGCCGGCATCACCACCTTCTTGCGGGCGAAGTGCAACGTTCCCGGATCGTGCGCGAACGACAGACAATAGCGGACGTCCTTCATTTCCTGCCCAGCGTATCGGCGATACCACGCATCGAGCGCCGCGCTTCCTTCCTTGCCGTTGGCAAAGACGAACGGGAGCTCCGCCGCGCCGACGATCGGAAACCGGCCCGGTTCGTAGCCGGGGTTGACGTGCGAGATGTCCGTGATCCCGTCGCGGCCCATGTTGTAGTGATCGAACGCCTTGCCCAGCTGTTGGGCGGGAAAGATCGTGATCTTGATGGAGCCGTTCGAGGCTTTGTCGATGGATTCGGCCCAGGCGACGGCGGCGGCGTGCATGGGATGCGTCGGCGGGACCCAATGCGAGAACTTGAGCTGGACCGGCTTGTCCTGAGCCTGCGCCGCGGACGCGAAGGCGAGTGCGATCGCAGCGACCGCGCTGCGTGAAAGCAATTTCATAGTGCATCCTCCCGAGATTGTTCTTCCGGACGAGTAGGTCAGTTCCGCGCCGCGGCGTGGCTCAGAAAAGTGATGAGATTCGAGCCCGGCACGAGTCCACGCATCTCTCGATTGCCTAGCGCGAGTTCGAGATTCCGGCGCGCCAAGCGGGCGTGCTCGCGCATCAGCGCCTCTGCGCGCTGGCCCTCGCGCGCCTCGATCGCGCGCACGATGCAGCGATGATGATCCTGCGCCACCGTGAACATGGTTTGCGCTTCCGGCAGCCGCGCTTGCACCATCACGAACGCGCTGGCGGAGGCAAAGGGCAGGCTGACCGCCCGCGCGATCTGCCGGGAGAGCACCGCGCTGTCCGCGAGATCGACGATGATGCGGTGGAACTGCTCGTTCAGCTCGACATAGGCGGAGAAGCTGTCGACCGTCACGCCGCTTTCGAGCACGAGCTCATCGAGGCCGGCGAGACAGTGCTTGAGGTCTTCGAGATGCGCTTGCGCCACGCCGCGCTCGGCGGCGAGCCGGGCGGCCAGACCTTCGAGCGTGCCGCGGATCTCGATCGCGGCGTGAATGTCGCGCTCGTTGAAGGCGTCGACGACGAACCCGCCGGAGGGAAGCGCGCGCAGCAAACCTTCCTGCTCGAGGCGGACCAGGGCCGCACGGACCGGCGTTCGGGAGACGCCGAGGCGCTCGACCAGAAGGAGCTCCGACATCCGCTCCCCGGCCTTGATCTCGCCGCCGAGAATGAACTCGCGCAGCTTCAGCAGCGCATTCACGGTCTGCGATGACGGGCCCTCGGGCGACGCGCGCATTCATCCTCCCCGGCTCGACGGAGTGTATCTAGGCTGTATACAATTCTGACGCTTGTCAAACGATCGCTTGGGACCACATGGGCGCAACTGCCGTACCCGCGAACCTGCTTCCTCGCGGGATGTATACAGGCAGCCCAGCATATCGCCGGACCAGCCGGCGGAGACGGGGAGGAGAACATGAGCCTGCACCACGCTGCGCGGCGCTTTGCCGAACGAAGCTGCGCGTTCATCGCTCTGGGCGCCGCCGCGCTTGCTCTTGCAGCGGTCCCGGCGCGCTCCGCCGATCCGATCAAGGTCGGACTGAGCCTGAGCCTCACGGGAGCCACCGCTCCGGCGGGACGGCAGGTGCAAGCCGGGCTGGAGATCTGGCGCGATCACGTCAACGCGCGCGGCGGCCTGCTCGGGCGGCCGGTCGAGCTCGTCTACTACGACGATCAGGCCAATCCGGCCAACGCGCCCGGCATCTACGCCAAGCTGATGGGCGTCGACAAGGTGGACCTGCTCATCGGTCCCTACAGCACCAACGTGATCGCGGCGGCGCTGCCAGCCATCATCCAGAACAAGCGCATGACGATCGGAATTTTCGGCTTGGGCGCCAACAAGGAATACAAGTACGCCCGGTACTTTTCCATGAATTCGCAGGGCGCGTCGCCGAGGAACTACTCGCGCGGTTTTTTCCAGCTCGCCTTGCAACAGCAGCCGAAGCCCGCACGCGTGGCGCTGGTCGGCGCGGATGTCGAATTCTCGCGCAACGCCCTCGACGGTGCGCGCGAGAACGCGAAGGAATTCGGCTTCGACGTGGTCTATGAGCGCACCTATCCGCTGGCCAACACCGAGTACGCCACCGTCGTACGCGCGATGCAGGCGGCCGCTCCGGACATAGTCTATGCGGCGACACTGCCGGTCGACACCGTGGGGCTGGTGCGCGCCTCAAACGAGGTCCAGTTCAAACCGAAGCTTTATGGCGGCGCCTTCCTCGGCCTGCTCGTGACCGGGATCAAGCAGCAGCTAGGGGCGCTCATCAACGGCCTGGTCAACAACGAGTTCTACATTCCGGCCGCGAGCCTGCAATTCGCCGGCACCAACGACTTCCTGGAGGAGTATCAGAAGCGGGCTCCCGGCCTCGGCATCGACCCGCTCGGCTTCACCTATCCGCCCTATGCCTACGCCGCCGGACAAATCCTCGCCAAGGCGGTGACGGAGACCAAGTCACTCGACGACGAGAAGCTCGCCGACTACATCCGCACGCATACGATCGACACCGTGATCGGCCCGATGTCCTTCGGAGACGATGGCGAATGGAAGACGCCGCGCATCATCTACGCGCAATTCCAGAACGTCAGCGGCAACGACATCGGCCAGTTCAAGGACATGTCCCGCCAGATCGTGGTCTGGCCGCCGGAGCTCAAGACCGGCAATCTTGTCTATCCGTACGCTCAGGCGGCGAGGTAAGCCGGCGGGATGTTATGAAGCGACGTCCCGATCCCTCAGCATGTCGCGGACCGCGGCCAGATAAGCCTCTTTGCGGCGCGACAGCGGCTGGCGCCGGCGGAACAGGCTCAAGGTCACGGAGCGCGCCGGAACGATCGGCAGCACCTTGATGACGCCGAGCGCGGCTTCGTTTTCCGCGCTGGCGCGCGGCACGATGGCGATCCCGGTACCCGATTGCACGATCACCTTCATGGTCTCGATATTGTCGGCCACCGCGAGAATGTTCGGCCGGATGCCGAGATCGGCGAACAGCGACAGCACCACCTGCCCGTAGCCGACGGTCAGTTCGCTCATGATGATCGGCTCGCTCACCAGGCTCCCGATATCGATGGGCTTGCGTGCGCGCGCGAGCCGATGGGACGGGTGGGCGATCAGCGCCATCTCGGCTTGCGTCAGCCGCTCGCTCACGATCCCGCCCGGCACACGCTCCGGGTCGGATTCGATGGCAATGCCGGCATCGACCCGCTCCTCGTGCAGGTCGTTGAAGATATTCTTGGTCGGCGCGGTCACGATCTCCAGCCGCACGGCCGGCAGCTTTTCCGACAGATCGCGAAACAGGCGCGGCACGAAGATTTGCGCCATCCCCGATCCCATGCCGAGCGTCAGCGTATCGGACGGGGCGCCGCGCAGCCGCCGCGCGGTATCCGAAAGGCTGAGCACATCGCCGATGACCCGCTCGGCGTCGTAGAGGAACGTGCGCCCGCGTTCGGTGAGCTCGATCCCGCGCGGCGTGCGGCGAAACAGTGGAAAGCCTATTTCGCTCTCTAACAGGCTGACCTGCTCGCTGACGGCGGATTGCGAGACGTTGAGCCGCGTGGCGGCGCGCGTGAAGCTGCGCTCCTTGGCCACCGAGAGGGCGTAGCGAAGTTGACGGAGCTCCAAGGGCCATTCCCGGACCGACGGCGGACGATACTTATAGCGCCTATCGCCCTTGAGGTCTGCGCCGCGACCGCCGCCGGAACAACTCTTGCTCGGTCCCGGCGGCCGAAGCCGTGGGCATCCGAAGCCAAGCCGGTCATGACCGTTTGATCGAGAAGCTCTTCACATAGTCGTCAGGTTTGGCGGGGTCGAAGGTCTTTCCCATCACGACGAAGGACTTGGATATACTCGCGGGCGGCGTGAGCCCCATCTCCCGCATCAGCTTGGCCGTGTCGGTGGCAAGGAAAACCTGTTCGGCGATGCCCTGGTAATCGACATCGCCCTTGATCTGTCCCCAACGCTTCATCTGCGTCAGCATCCAGACCGCGAAGGATTGCCAGGGGAACGGGTCGAAATCGACGCGCTTTTCATCCTTGCGGATGCCGCCGAGGCCGTCGGCATAGATGCCGGTGAGCGCCTGCTCCACCACGATCGGCGGCTGGTTCAAGTAGTTGGCGGGCGCGATCGTCTCGGCGATCTGCTTGCGGTTCTCCGCTTTTGAAGCAAAGGCGGTCGCATCCACGATGGCACGTACCAGCGCCGCGTAGCTGTTCGGCATCTGCGCGATGAACTCCTTGCTGGCGGTGAAGCTGCAACAGGGATGTCCGTCCCAGATCTCCTTCGACAGGATATGGAGGAAGCCGACACCGTCATAGATCGCGCGTTGACAGACGTTGTCGGGCGCGAGAAAGCCGTCGATGTTGTCCGCGCGCAGGTTCGCCACCATCTCCGGCGGCGGCACGACACGCAGCTGCACATCAGCCTCCGGGTCGATGCCGTGCTCGGCCAGGTAGTAGCGCAACAGGTAATTGTGCATCGAATAGTCGAAGGGAATCGCAAACTTGAAGCCCTTCCACTGCTTCGGATCCCGTTTGTCCTTGTGCTTGACCGCGAGCGTGATGCCCTGCCCGTTGATGTTCTCGATCGCCGGCACCGCGAACGGGATCGGCTGCGAGCCGAGACCGAGCGATATCGCGAGCGGCATGGGCGACAGCATATGGGAGGCGTCGTACTCCTTGTTGATGGTCTTGTCGCGGACGACCGCCCAGCCGGCGGTCTTGACTACCTCGACGTTGAGCCCTTGCTTGGAATAGAAGCCCATCGGGTGCGCCATGATGATCGGCGTGGCGCAGGTGATGGGAATGAAGCCGACCTTGAGGTCCTTCTTCTCCGGCGCGCCGGCGCCCTGCGCGAAGACTTCGGTCGCGGTCGCGAGCGGAAAGAATTGTGCCAGCGCGGCAAGCGCGGTCGAGGCACCGACCGATTTCAGGAATGCGCGCCGCGCCACGTCCTTCGGGAAGATCGCACGCATGACCGCCGCGGCGACGACGTCTTCATAACGCCGCTGTTCCGACGCATCGGCGATGCGCTGCAGCGCGATCGCCCGCTCGTGCTCGCTCTGGCTCGCATGGCTGCCGCAGGAACAGCTTCCGTTGCGCAGGCGACGGTCGGCATCAAACGGATCGTCGAAGGTTCCCATGCATGTAGCCTTTCATCCCGCGGCCGCGGCGCGGCGGCAGGGCGGAAGCGTGATGCCCCGAGATCGGGAGGGCCGGCCCGAAAGCCGGCGCTCCGGTTGCGTCATGCTGGCTCTCAGGCGGCGACGCTGGGCGCGGCCGAAGTCGTGTACGGCAGGCCGGTTTCGATCGGCAGGGACGGGTCGCGTGACCATTCGTTCCACGAGCCGAAATAGAGCGTGACGTTCTCGATGCCGGCTTCTTTGAGGGCGACCAGGGTGTTCGAGGCCCGCGCGCCCTTGAAGCAATAGAGCACGACCGGCGTCGCGGGCGTGACGCCGACGGTGGCGCATTCGGCGAGAATTTCGTCGCGCGACTTGAACATCGGTCCGTTCGGGGTGGGCTTCATCATGCGGTACCATTCGAGCCACACCGCGCCCGGAATGCGTCCCTTGCGTGGGCAGAAGTCCTTGCCGTAGGGCGATGACGAATCAGCGATCCACTCGTCGACGTCGCGGGTGTCGAGCTTGACGATGTTCGGGTCGGCGACCGCCGCCTTCATGTTCTGCAGGTCGACCAATATGCCTGCGGCGCTCGGATCGAGCGGAAAGCTTTTGGCCTTGGGCGTCGGTACCGCCGTCGAGGTCGGCATCCCGGCGGCGGTCCACGCGATATAGCCGCCGTGCAGGATCTTGATCTTGGGGTAGCCAAGATAGCGCAACAGGACGTAGCCGCGGCAGGACTGGCCAAATCCGGTATTCATCGACTGCTCGTAGACCACAGCGGTCTCGGCGCCCGACAGTCCGGCAGCGCCGAAAATGCTCGCGAACTTCTCGCGCATGGCGGCGACACCGTCGGGCGTCGAGGTGGCGAGATAGGTGAAGATGTCGTGGATATTGACGGCGTCCGGCAGGTGGCCGGCGGCGTAGGTCGCCGGGTCGCGGGTGTCGATCACGACGGTCGGTTCGGTCTTGACCATGTCGGAAAGCTCGGCGGGGGTAATGAGGACTTTCTCACTCATGCGTAGCTCCTGGGCTTGAGTGTCGGACGTGGTCCCGGCGTCTGGTGACGGCGGGCCGCGCGGCCAGCCGTCGGAGTGCGATGAACTAATGCGCCATGTCGGCGAGCATTTTCTTGAGCTGCTTGATGGCAGGCGTGACGATGGCGACGAAATAGGATTCGCGCAGCCGGCGTTGCGCGGCGGCATTGGCGACGTAGCCGCGCGCGCCGCAATGGAGCATCGCGGCATGCGCCGCTGCCACCGCTGCTTCGCCGATCGTGATCCGCGCTTCGATCACGGCCCGCCAGTAGGCTTGGTCGCGTTCGAACGGGGTCACGGCGAGCCGTTCGACCGCGGCCTCGATGGCGACGAGCCGTTCGAGCAGATGCTCCGGCTGAACGTCGAGATATTTATTGACGTGGCCGAGCGGACCCTTGACCTGGTTCATCAACGCGATGCAGCCGCGGATGAGGCCGATCCCCATCCCCGCCTGCAACAGCACGAAGCCGGCGCGAATGCGGGCAATGAACGCGTCGCTCGGATCGGCCAGGACGAACGCGTCGGGCACGATGACGTCGCGCATGTGGACCGAGAAGGTGCGCGTGCCGTCGAGCGCCACGAACTTGGTATTGTCGGAAAGCGCGACGCCCGCGCTGGCGCACGGCACGATCGCCATCACATAGCGCTTGGGCGTCTCATCGGCTTCGAACACCGCGCCGAAATAATGATCGGCGCCGAGATTCGAGACATAGGGCAAGGCGCCGCGCACCTCGTAGCCTCCGGCGACACGCTTGCCCTTGAGGCGAATCTTCTCGATTCCGAAGAACGCCTTCATCGGATTCGACAACCCGGTGCCGCCGAGCGCCTCGCCGGCCGCGACGCGGCGCCCGAGCGCAGCCTTGAGGTCGTCGTTGTCGGACGCAAAAATGTACCAGGCGAGCGCGTTCTGGCACCACATGCAGAAGGCGGTCGACAGGCAGTGCTCGCCCGCCGCTGCCATGGCGCCGATTGCGGCCACGAGATCGGGACCGCCCGGGGTTTCGCCCGGCAGGTGGCGAGCGAACGCGCCGATGCGACCAAACCCACGCATCACGCTCTCGGGGTAGAGCCCTTCGGCGTCGATCCGCGCAACGAGCGGAGCGAGTTCGCGCGCCGACAGGTCGCGCACGGTCTCGACCACATCGGCGCCGGCGGGCGGATAACTCTGCCGGCTTGCCTCACCCCAACGGTCGAGCATCGGACATGCCTTCGGATGACGGACGATTGGCGGGATGCAGCAGCATGGTCCCGGCCGGTTACGCCAAGCTCATTTCGAGGTTGACGGGCCGCGTGAAGGTATTGGCGACCGGCGACCACAGCCGCGCATGCGCGATCAGCGCCTCGAGTTCCGCGCGCGGACGGTCGGCCTCGAAAATTACCTTGGCGCGCACGTCGGTGAAGCCGACCGGCTTGTCGGAGAGGTCGCCCGTCCCCCACACCCCAGTGATGTTGAGATCGCCTTCCAGTTCGATCTCGAGCTTGAACACAGTGATTCCACGCGCCACCGCATTGGCGTGGATGCCGACCGCGAGGCACGACCCGAGCGCGGCGAGCGAGGCCTCCGACGGATTCGGCGCGGTGTCGTCTCCGAGCAGCCCGGGCGGCTCGTCGACCACATAGGCCGGCAGGCTGCGAATGAAATTGAGATGGCGGAAGCGGCCCTCGGCGACCGTCTTGCACTTCAACGTCTTGATGACCTTGGGGTCGGCTTTGCCCTTGGCGATCAGTTCGTCGAGACCCTTCTTATCGATGGGGGCGAGACATCCCGTGAGGGCGGTGTTGCTGACGGCGCTCTTGGCGACGGCTTGGGTCATGCGCTCTCCTCCTTTTTGTCCTGCTACAGACCGTTCTGTACTATGCAGGAGCCGTGCCACCGCGTGTCGCGGCCAAAAAGCCAAGGGAATCAGGCGGCGGAGGCGAGGACGGCAGGCGGCCAAACCGATTTTTCGCCTAAAGGCCGCTCACCGTGCCCGCATTCTGCTCGCCGAGAGAAACAGACCGGTTGGTCCACTTCCCGGATTGCCGTTGCCACTCGGCCGGAGTTAAGTGCCGGCATGGACGTCGCGCATACAGAATCGGCAGGTCGGGCCGGCGAGCTCGCCGGTGCTGCCTCTCCCCGCGATCGTCTGCTCGCGGCGGCGACCCGCCTGTTCTGCCGCTACGGGGTGAATTCGGTTGGCGTCGACGAGATCGTCGCGGCGGCAACGACGGCCAAGACCACGCTCTACCGGCTGTTCGGCTCGAAGGACGGCCTGGTCGAAGCGGTGCTCGAGAACGAGGGCCGGGCGTGGCGCACCTGGTTCCTCGCCGAGATCGACGGCCCCGGCGGCGCGGCGCTCGCGCGCCTTCATCGCATCGGGCCTGCCTTGCGGCTCTGGTTCGACCGCGAGGACTTCTAC
>DASSJW010000101.1:0-3884 GCA_035690995.1 Xanthobacteraceae bacterium | reverse complement strand
GAGCCTTTGAGCTCGAGCCGTTCGACACCGGCACGGTGGAGGTCGCCGAGGCCGCCGCGGAACTCACCGCCGCCGGAAAGCTTGTCACGGTCGCAGGCGGTGGGGATACGGTCGCGGCGCTCAACCGCGCCGGCGTGACCGGTCGGTTCACCTACGTCTCGACCGCCGGCGGCGCCTTCCTCGAATGGCTGGAAGGTAAAGCCTTGCCGGGGGTCGAGGTGCTGCGGGCGAAGTGATGGCCGTTATGGGCATCAACCCTTTGCCAACGCCGCGAAGAGGCGGCAAAATCGACATGAATTCCAAACCCGACGGAGAAGGCGATGAACCTCGCTGAGCTTAACAAGGTGGCCGAGGCCATGGTCGCGCCCGGCCGCGGTATTCTTGCCGCCGACGAATCGTCCGGCACCATCAAGAAGCGCTTCGACGCGATCGGAGCGGAATCCACCGCGGACAATCGCCGCGATTACCGCGAGCTGCTGTTCCGCTCATCCGAAGCGATGTCGAAGTACATTTCCGGCGTCATCCTCTACGACGAGACCATCCGCCAGAACGCCAAGGACGGCACCCCCTTGGTCAAGGTGATCGAGGCGGCGGGGGCGATCCCCGGCATCAAGGTCGACAAGGGCACGACGCCGCTGCCGTTCTGTCCCGGTGAGCTGATTACCGAAGGCTTGGATGGGCTGCGGCAGCGCCTTGCGGAATATCGCGGGCTCGGGGCCCGCTTTGCCAAATGGCGCGCGGTGATCGACATCGGCCCCGGCATTCCGAGCTACACCGCAATCATCACCAACGCGAACGCGCTCGCGCGCTACGCCGCGCTCTGTCAGGAAGGGGACATCGTTCCGATCGTCGAGCCCGAGGTCTTGATGGACGGGGACCATGACGCGGAGCGCTGCTACGTGGTCACCGAATGGCTCCTCAAGACCGTGTTCGAGCAGCTGTATTACCAGAAGGTCGCGCTCGAAGGCATGGTGCTCAAGCCCAACATGGTGATCGCGGGCAAGAAAGCGAAGAATCGCGCCGGCGTCGAGGAAGTGGCGGAGAAGACCGTGAAGGTGCTCAAGGCCTGCGTGCCTGCCGCAGTCCCCGGCATCGCTTTCCTTTCGGGCGGCCAGTCCGACGAAGAGGCGACTGCCCATCTCGACGCCATGAATCGGATCGGCGACCTGCCCTGGCGGCTGACGTTCAGCTACGGCCGCGCGCTGCAAGCCGCCCCGCAGAAGGCGTGGTCGGGCAAGAGCGAGAATGTTGCCGCCGCCCAGCGCGCCTTCGTTCACCGCGCCATGATGAACAGCCTGGCGGCTCGCGGCCAGTGGAAGCAGGACTTGGAGAAGAAGGCAGCATAACAGCGGCCCGCGCCTCCCTGAATTTCAAGCGCGCCGCCGTGGCGCCGGTCGATGAGACCTGAGCAGCGGCGGCCTCCCACCTGCGCTTTGCCCCCGCGCCTGCCGCAGAGATGCGGCGCATCGCGCCTGCACGGTGGCGCGCCCATTGCGTTGATTGATCGCAGCGGATGGAGGCAAGATGGCGCATGCGCGTCTTAAAGCCTGCCGTCGGCCGGGCGCGCACAACGAAAACGCCTGCGCAGGCGAACAAGATCAAGGGAGGGACGCCATGTCACGCTCGTTCGCGTGCGGCTTTGCCGCTGCTTTCGCCCTGGTGCTTGCGGCGCAATCTCTTGGGCAAGCGCACGCCGAAGACTATCCGGCCCGCCCCATCACCATCATCGTGTCGCTCGCTCCCGGCACCGGGATGGATACCGCCGTGCGCCTCTACGGCGAGAAACTCGCGCAACGCCTCGGCCAGCCCGTCGTCATCGAGAACCGCCCGGGCGGCGCCGGCGTCGTCGCCGGGGAGACCATCGCGAAGGGCCCTCCGGATGGCTATACGCTCGCGGTCGCGACCAGCGCGGTGATGGCAATCCGACCGACATTGTTCAAGCAGCGGCCATTCGATCCGCTCACCGACTTCGTGCCGATCTCGCATTACGTGAAATCGCCGTTCGTTTTCATCGTCAATCCATCGCTGCCCGTCCGCTCGGTTCCCGAGTTCATCAAGTACGCCAAGGATCGTCCGGGCCAGATCAGCTACAGCTCCTCCGGCATTGGCGGAGCACCCCATTTGACCGCGGAACTGCTGAAACAGAAGTTCGGTTTCGATATGGCCCATGTGCCGTACCGAAACAGTCCGCAATCGATCGCCGATGTCGCCGCCGGTCATGTCGCCGCATCGGTTGCCGAGGCGGGCGCTTCATTGCCGCTGATCAGGGACGGAAAGTTGCGCGCGCTTGCCGTCACCTCCGCCACGCGCTTTCCCACCTTGCCGGACGTTCCGCCGCTGGCAGAAGCGGTCGGTATGCCCGACCTCGAGGCGGTGTCGTGGCACGTCATCTTCGCCCGCCACGACACGCCGCGCGACATCGTGACCAAGCTCCATGACGAGATGAAAAGCATCATGGCCGCCCCCGAGATGCAGCAGAAGATCATGCAGATCGGCCTGATTCCGCACGACACCCCCTCGGTCGAAGGGATCCAGCGCTACATCAAGGCGGAGACGGAGAAGTGGGGAACGCTGGTGCGGCAGTTGGGGTTGGAAGGCTCGCAGTAAAACCGCCCGAAATGGCAGCCCCTGCCCCCAACGCGAGCACCAGGCCTTTACCCTCTCGTAGGGTTGAGAGTGTATAAACGCCCCCAAACCGCCCGATTGCAGAGGCAATCGATTCTCATGGCCCCCTCACAGAATCCGGCCGAACCGAGGCGCCCCGCCCCGCGTCTCTATCTCGTGGCCCCATGCGATGCGGCGGACCTCGCGCATCAGCTTGCGGAGGCACTCGGCGCCACCGACGTCGCCGCGGTCTTGCTGCGCCTGCCGGAGACCGACGAGCGCGGGCGGGTGAACCACGTCAAGGCGGTTGCCCCGACGGTGCAGGGCAAGGGCGCCGCCCTGCTGCTCGACGGGCATCCCGATCTCGCCGCCCGTGCCGGCGCCGATGGCGCGCATCTCAGCGGGCTCGAAGCGCTCCAGGCCGCGCTCCCGACGCTCAAACCGGAGCGCATCGCCGGCTGCGGCGGTCTCGAGACCCGGCACGAGGCCATGGTGGCCGCCGAGGCCGGAGCCGACTACGTCATGTTCGGCGAGCCGGACGCGAGCGGCAGGCGCCCCTCCTTCGAGGCCATCGCGCAGCGAGTGGCCTGGTGGGCGGAAGTATTCGAAATTCCTTGCGTCGGATTTGCCGCTTCGCTCGACGAGGTCGAGCCGCTCGCCGCGGCCGGCGCTGATTTCATTGCGGTGGGCGATTGCGTGTTCGGGGCCGGGGACGGCGCCGCGGCGGCGATCGCGGACGCGGCGCGACGGCTCGCCTTTGCTGAGACGGTGGCATGAATACTGCGGGACGCGCTGCGGCTCACCTTGTGACCCTCGTCCTGTGCGCGGGATGGATCTCGTTCGCCACGGCACAAACGCCGACCCAGCTCAGTCCACCTGCCGCGCCGGCCGCACCCGCGACCAAGCCCGCGGCGAAGCCCGCGCCGAGCAAGCCCGCGGCGACCCAATCGAACAAGACCGCGCCGGCACCAGCGGCGCCGGCGGCGGCGCAAGCCAATGCCGGGCGCGATCTCGACCTGGCTTACGGCGCATTCCAGCGCGGCCACTACGTCACCGCGTTTTCGATCGCGACCCAGCGGGCGGACGAGCAGAAAGACGTCAAGGCGATGACGTTGCTCGGCGAACTTTACGCCAACGGTCTCGGCGTCGAGCGCGACGACAAGAAAGCAGCCGAATGGTATGGGCTGGCGGTCGAACGCGGTGATCGCGAGGCAATGTTCGCCCTCGCGATGCTGCAGCTTGCAGGTCGCACCGGCAGCGGCAATCGCGAGCAAGGGGCG